>RFHE01000196.1 GCA_003696445.1 Calditrichota bacterium
AAGTATCTGGACAAGATTAAGAGCAGTCAGCGCGGGTTTTTGATTTTGCTGCGCGCCATTTTAAAGTGAGCCCCTGCCTGCCCGGCCCTGCGGAGCGCTCCCAGTCTGTCCATAGTTTTTCCTTCCCGTGTTGCTTCGTCCCGGAAAATACGGCCATATTCAAGGGGGAATCGAGAAGTCCCACTGCGACCGGCCGAATGAAACGAGGAGCCTGATGGATGTGGCGCATTCTGGTGGTGGATAACGAAGAGAAGTTCTGCAGAGTGGTTAAAGCCGCCCTGGAGCTGGAAGGCTACCGGGTGGATTACTGCACTTCCGGTCCGGAGGCGCTGGAGCATCTGGCCACCGAGCCGGCGGACCTGGTGGTGACCGACCTGCGCATGGAGGGCATGGATGGCCTGGAATTGCTGGAAGCAATTAAGGAGCAGCATCCGGAGGTTGAGGTGATTTTGATGACGGCTTACGCCACGCAGCGCACCGCCATCGAGGCGATGAAGAAAGGGGCCTACGACTACCTGATCAAGCCGTTCGAAATGGACGAGCTGGCCCTGCGCATCCGGCGCATTCTGGACCACAAACGGCTGCGAACCGAGAACCGCCGATTGAAAGCCCGCAGCGAAACGCCGGTTTTTTTCCCCGATCTGGTAGGCAAGAGTCACAAAATGCAGGACGTGTACCGGCTCATTCAACGGGCCAGCGAAAACGACGCCACCGTGTTGATCCGGGGCGAGAGCGGAACCGGCAAAGAGCTGGTGGCCAAATCCATCCACCGGGCCAGCGGCCGGCGGGATAAGCCGTTTGTTACCGTCAACTGTGCGGCATTACCGGAAACCCTGTTGGAGAGCGAATTGTTCGGCTACGAGAAAGGCGCGTTTACCGGGGCCACTCAGCGGCGGCTGGGCAAATTTGAACAGGCCCGCGGCGGCAGCATCTTTCTGGACGAAATCGGTGACATGAGTCTGGCCACTCAGGCCAAATTGCTGCGCGTGCTCCAGGAAAAGGAAATTTACCGACTGGGCGGGAACGAGCGCATTGTGGTCGATGTGCGAATCATCGCCGCCACCCATCAGAATCTGGAGGCCATGGTGGAGGAAGGGCGGTTCCGAAACGATCTGTACTACCGGCTCAATGTGTTTCCCATCGTGCTGCCGCCCCTGCGCGAACGGAAAGAGGACATTCCAGCTCTGGTGCACCATTTTCTGGAGAGAACCGAGGCACAGGGCATTACCCGGCAGGCGCTGGCCGCGCTGATGGATTACGACTGGCCAGGCAACGTCCGCGAATTGCAAAACACCATCGAGCGGGCGGCCATCATCAGCGACGGCATCATCGATGTAGTGCACCTGCCGGCCCAGGTGACCCGGGGTGGAAGTCGGAAAGAACACCTTTTTGAGCTACCAGATGAGGGCATCCAGTGGGACGAATTCGAGAAAAACCTGGTGTTGCAGGCCCTGGAAAAAGCCGAAGGCAACAAAACCCGCGCCGCCGAACTGCTGGGCGTCTCCCGCCGCCGCCTCTATTCCATGATGGAACGATTCGGTATCGACTACTGAATGCATCGTTCGCCCCGTCTGTTGCGGCGCTCCCACCCCCCCCTGAGTGAGGCTGTCCAGAAAGTCTCGGATGTTGTGTTTTGATGCAAACCACTGTTTCCCTGGCAGCAGGCTCAGATCAACTCACCCTCCGAAAAAAAATACAAAATAAAAAATACAAAATACAAAATATAAGAAAGCATGCTCTTGTCTAGAGAAGGATGAAGGGGGCGGATTTCTTAATAGCAAAGGACTAAACGGGCTATTCATTTGCTCAAAACGTGTGTACCACGTTTAAAAACAGTATTTCAGCGGCCAGTTCAGGTTGACCACTAAACGCCAACATTTGTAGGCCTATCGATTTTGCTCTACCTTCCGGGCAGCGCCGTGCCATATCGGCAAGAATCCCTGCCAAAATGAAGTCACGGACCTGTGCGGGAGTAAATCAAGAACATTTTTAAATTCATTTAAATCAATAAGTTACAATAATTTCTTGTTTGTTTGGCACAATTGTTGTTCAAAAGAAAGTGGATCGTTTGTGCTCAAACAGCAAGCGAAAAGTAGAAAGGAGGCGAAGATAGATGAACCTGGAAAAATTCACCATTAAAGCGCAGGAGGCTCTGGCTGGTGCCCAGCATCTGGTCATGGATCTGGGGCAACAGCAGCTGGAACCCGAACATGTGTTGAAGGCCATGCTGGATGACCCCCAGGGCATTGTCCCGGTTATTTTGAAGAAGATGGGGGCCGATGTCACCAGCATCGAACGCCAGTTAAACCTAGCGCTGGAGAAGTTCCCCAAGGTACAGGGAGCCGGCGGCCAGGTGTACGCGTCGCCCGCATTTAATCAATTGATCAACCAGGCCATGAAGGAGGCCAAAAATCTGGGCGATGAGTATGTGTCCACCGAGCACCTGCTGCTGGCCATGCTGGAGATTAAGAACACCGAGGTGTTCCGGATACTGAGCACGGCGGGAATTACCCGGGACCTGACGTTGAAGGCCCTGGAAGAGGTTCGCGGCAAGCAGCGGGTTACCGATCAGAATCCGGAAGGCAAATACATGGCGCTGGAGCGCTACACGCGGGATTTAACGGCGCTTGCTCGCCAGGGCAAGCTGGATCCGGTTATCGGCCGCGATGAGGAAATTCGCCGCGTGCTTCAGGTGCTTTCCCGGCGGACCAAAAACAACCCCATTTTGATTGGGGAACCCGGCGTGGGTAAAACGGCCATCGTGGAAGGCATTGCCCAACGCATTGTCAACGGGGACGTGCCCGATTCGCTGAAGGACAAGCGCATCGTCCAGCTGGACATGGGCGCGCTGATTGCCGGGGCCAAGTTCCGGGGTGAGTTCGAGGAACGGCTGAAGGCGGTGCTGAAGGAAATCGTCGAGTCCGAGGGGCAGATCATTACCTTTATCGACGAGATTCACACCCTGGTGGGTGCCGGTGCGGCCGAGGGCGCCATGGACGCGTCCAACATGCTGAAGCCGGCCCTGGCTCGCGGAGAGCTGCGCTGCATCGGTGCCACCACCATCGACGAGTACCGCAAATACATTGAAAAGGATCCGGCGCTGGAACGGCGCTTCCAGCCGGTCATGGTCAACGAACCGTCGGTTGAGGACACCATTTCCATCCTCCGCGGGCTGAAAGAAAAGTACGAAGTTCACCATGGTGTCAAAATCACCGATGCGGCCATCGTAGCGGCTGCCACCCTGTCCCATCGCTACATCACCGATCGCTATCTGCCGGACAAGGCCATCGACCTGATCGATGAGGCGGCGGCCCGGTTGCGGATCGAAATCGATTCCATGCCCGAGGAGCTGGATGAGATTGACCGGCGGATCAAGCAGCTGGAAATTGAGCTGGTAGCGCTGAAGAAGGAAAAGGATGAGGATTCGGTCAAGCGGCGCAAAAAGATCGAAGAGGAGCTGGCCAATCTGAAGGCGGAACGGGATGAGCTGTCCGCTCACTGGCAACTGGAGAAGGACACCATTCAGCAGATTCGCCAGCTGAAGGAACAGATTGATCAACTGAAAATTGAAATGGAGCGCGCCGAACGGGAAGGGGATTTGAATCGGGTGGCGGAAATCAAATACGGTCAGATTCCCCAGACCCAGAAGAAAATCGAAGAATTGACCGCCAAATTGCAGGAGATTCAGAAAGACCGGCGCATGCTCAAGGAGGAGGTGGATGAGGAGGACATCGCCGAAATTGTCTCGCGCTGGACGGGCATCCCGGTTTCCCGGATGCTGGAGAGCGAACGGGAGAAGTTGTTAAAGATTGAAGAGCGCCTGGCCCAGCGGGTGATCGGCCAGGAACATGCCATCCGGGCAGTGGCCAATGCCATTCGCCGGGCCCGTGCCGGATTGGCCGAAAAGAATCGGCCGCTGGGCTCGTTCATCTTTCTCGGTCCCACCGGGGTGGGTAAAACCGAGCTGGCCCGTGCCCTGGCCGAGTTTCTCTTTGACGACGAGAACGCCATGGTGCGGATCGATATGTCCGAATATATGGAGCGCCACTCGGTTTCCCGGCTCATTGGCGCCCCGCCCGGCTACGTGGGCTACGAGGAAGGCGGCCAGCTGACCGAGGCGGTGCGGCGCCGGCCTTATTCGGTGGTACTGCTGGACGAAATCGAGAAAGCTCATCCGGAGGTGTTCAACATCCTCCTGCAGGTGCTGGACGATGGGCGCCTGACCGACAACAAAGGCCGTACGGTGAATTTCAAAAACACCATCATCATCATGACCTCCAACGTGGGGGCGCACCTGATTCTGGAAAAATCGCAGCGCATGACCGAACACAACCGGGAGGAAGTTGAACAGGAAATCCAGCAGGAGGTCTTTGCACTGCTGCGCCAGCAGTTCCGTCCCGAGTTTTTGAACCGGGTGGACGAGATTATCGTCTTCCACAGCTTGAGCAAGGCGGACATCAAGCGGATTGTGGACCTGCAGGTGGCGCGACTGGCCGAGCAACTGGCCGAGCAGGGCCTGGGCATCCGGCTCACCGAAGCGGCCAAAGATCACTTTGCCGAGATTGGTTACGATCCGGCCTTCGGTGCCCGGCCGCTCAAGCGGGTGCTCCAGCGCGAGCTGGTGGATCGGCTGGCCTACGAAATTCTGGCCGGCAAATTCCACAAAGGCCAGAGCATCGAAGTGGATTTCCGCAACGGCGAGCTGGTGTTTACCCCTGTCGAAGCCGAAGTGGAGGCGGTGGAAGCCTCCTAAATCATGACAAACGGGGAGGCGTCGTGCCTCCCCTTTTTCACTTTGTTCGAAACTGAGGTCCATGATGGTCGTTTTTACTTTGGGTCTGAAATTGAGTCCGGTAATCATTATCTAAAAAGATTGGAGGGATCTGCGAATGAGAAACAAAAAGGTCTATGTGGCAGGTGCTGTGTTGATTGCGGCAGGCATCCTGATCGGCCTGATTCTGGGCTCAGGTTTGAATACAACCCGGCCCTCGGCGGCCAATCCGGTGGTCAATGCTCCGGTAACGCCCAATCCGGAGCCCGCGCCTTCGCCCGATTCCCAGCTTCAGGGGCGTAAAATTCTGGACGCCCTCAGCGAGGCCTTCGCCAATGTGGCCGAGCAGGTGAATCCTTCTGTGGTAACCATCTTTACCGAGTCCACGGTTAAGGTCAGCCCATTTCAGTTCGGGCCCTGGGAGGAGTTTTTTGGCGAGGACTTCTTCCGCCGTTTCTTTCCCCAGCAGCCCGAAGGCAAGATGAAACGCTACGGGCTGGGCTCCGGGGTGATTATTGATTCCGATGGGATAATCGTCACCAACAACCATGTAATTAAAGGCGCGGACGACATCAAGGTGCGCCTGATGGACGGCCGCGAGTTTGAGGCCGAGGTCAAAGGAAAAGATGAAAATACCGACCTGGCGGTTTTGAAGATCAAAGCCAGCGATTTGCCGGCCATTAAAATGGGTGATTCGGATAAGCTGAGGGTCGGCGAATGGGTGCTGGCCATTGGCTCGCCCCTGGGGCCGGAACTGCACCACACGGTGACGGCCGGTATTGTCAGCGCCAAGGGGCGCAGCGGAGAGGGGCTGAGTCCGTTCGTGGATTTCATCCAGACCGATGCAGCCATTAACCCCGGCAATTCCGGCGGCGCGCTGGTGAACCTGGATGGCGAACTGGTGGGCATCAATACCGCCATCGTCACCAAAACCGGCGGCTTCATGGGCATTGGGTTTGCCATCCCTTCCCGCATTGTGCAGAAGGTGACCCGGGACATTCTGGAAAAAGGCCGTGTTCTGCGCGGCTGGCTGGGTGTGGTTATCCAGAACATCACGCCAGAGCTGGCCAAGGTGTACGGTCTGGAAAAACCGGAAGGGGTGATTGTGAGCCGGGTTGTGGAAAATAGCCCGGCGGCAAAAGCCGGCCTGAAGCCCCAGGACATCGTTGTTGAATTCAATGGCCGGCCGGTAAAGAGTGTGACCCAGCTGACCAGTCTGGTAAGTGCTTCCGATCCGGGCACCACCGTGCGGCTGACCATTCTGCGGGATGGCAAGCGCAAGAGCGTGGAAGTGAAGTTGGGCGAACGGCCCAAGGAAGAAGAACTGGCCGAGGCGCCCGGCGAGGAGCATGTGCCTGAACTGGGCCTGCACGTGGAAAACCTGACCCGTGAGCTTCGCCAGCGCTACCGGATCGACGCGTCGGTGAAAGGCGTGGTGGTGGTCGATCTGGAACGGGGCAGCGTTGCTGCCGAGGCCGGCCTGCGACCCGGCGATGTGATCCTGGAGGTGAATCGCCATCGGGTAACCAACGTGGATGAATTCCACCGAGTGATGGACGATCTACAACCGGGCGATCCGGTGGCCTTTTACGTGCAGCGGCGCAAAGAACGCCTGTTTATTGCCTTCACCATTCCCAAGAAACAATCCTGAGCAAAGGGAACATCCTGTTCAGCCGGGCGGCACCGGGACCTTCCGGGCTGCCCGGTAAAAATCGATTGTCGGTGTGGAGGTGACGGCGAATGCGAAGGATCGGGATTGGACTTGCGCTGATGATGTTCACCACGCTGGCCCTTGCCGGCAGCGATCCTTCCCTCTCCGCCCGGGTGGTGGAGCGCAAACCAGGAGAAAATGGCACCTGGCAGGTGACCCTGCAGATTCGGCTGGAAGGCCGGCCGCTGGTGTTGCCTGCCGATAGCCAGGTATTGAGCTATGCGCTGAACCTGTTTGTGGAAAACCGGGCCGGCCAGATCACCCAGGTGCATCTGCTGCAGCGACGAATCCCGCTGCGCGAGGGCGCCAACAATGCCGGGATGCTGGATTCCTTTCAGGTGCAGCTGGTACTAAAGCCCGGTGATGCGTTCCTGTCTGTAGAACCGCTCAATTTTCCCGGCTACATTAAAGCGATTCGAAAGTTTGATCTCTTGTCGGCCAGTGGGGTGGCCACTTTGCAGACCAGCCGTCGGGGGGGCCTGCATCCTGAGGAGCAGGTGGGGCGTAAAACTTAACCTTGCCTGGAACCTTCGCCGGGTTGAAGAAAGTAAATTTATTCCCCGGAGTGGCGTTGTACAGCAGGAGGCCGAAAGCGATGGCGTGGTTGGCAGCCTGTTGGATGAGCTTTCCAGAATCTGAACGACCTGAGCAGTCCATGTCCATTTTTCCCCAAGCAAGTTCAACCAAGTAAAGGAGGAGTGCTCATGAAACTTCGTCCACTGGGAACCCACATCATTGTACGCCGGCTGGAAAATGAAGAGAAGACGCCTGGTGGCATTATTATTCCGGATACGGCCAAGGAGAAGTCCCAGCGAGGTGAAGTGATTGCTGTGGGCAACGGCCGGGTGTTGAAAAACGGGCGTCGGGTACCGCTGGATGTGCGGGAAGGCGACCGGATTCTGTTCAGCAAATACGCCGGCGAGGAATTCAAGATCAACGGCAATGAGTATGTGATTCTGGAAGAAGATGACGTGTTGGCCATCATTTAAATGAAAAGAGGAGGTGTTGCCTATGTCTGCCAAGTTGATCTCCTACAACCAGACCGCGCGTCAAAAGCTTCTGGAAGGTGTGGACATTCTGGGTAACACCGTAAAAGTTACCCTGGGTCCACGGGGTCGTAATGTGCTGCTGGACAAAAAATTTGGTCCGCCGGTGGTAACCAAGGACGGGGTAACGGTGGCCAAAGAAATTGAAGTGGAAGACAAGTTCCAGAATGTCGCCGTTCAGATGCTCAAGGAGGCAGCCTCCAAAACCAACGATGTCGCCGGCGACGGGACCACCACCGCCACCGTGCTGGCTCAGTCCATCTTCCGCAATGGATTGAAACTGGTGGAAGCCGGGGCCAACCCGCTGGAACTGAAACGCGGCATCGAGAAGGCGGCTCGAAAGGTGGTGGAGGAATTGAAAAAGCAGAGCCGCCCCATCAACGAAAAATCGGAAATTGAGCAGGTGGCGGCCATCTCGGCCAATAACGATCACACCATCGGAAAGCTGATTGCCGATGCCATGGACAAGGTGGGCCGCGATGGCGTGATTACCGTCGAAGAGGCCAAATCCATCGAGGATACCCTGGAAGTGGTGGAAGGGATGCAATTTGATCGGGGCTACCTTTCCCCCTACTTCATTACCAATCCGGACACCATGGAGGTGGAGCTGGAAGATCCTTACATTCTGATCTACGAGAAGAAACTTTCCTCGGTGCGGGACATTGTGCCTTTGCTGGAAAAAGTGGCCCAGAGCGGGCGGCCGCTGCTGGTGATCGCCGAAGATGTGGAAGGGGAAGCGCTGGCCACGCTGGTGGTGAACAAATTGCGTGGCGTGTTGAAAGTGTGCGCGGTAAAGGCCCCGGGTTTTGGCGATCGCCGCAAAGCCATGCTGCAGGACATTGCCATCCTCACCGGTGGCCAGTTCATTTCCGAGGACCTGGGCATTAAGCTGGAGCATGTCAACCTGTCCGATCTCGGCCAGGCCAAGCGGGTGGTGGTGGACAAAGAAAATACCACCATCATCGAAGGGGCCGGTAAGAAGGAGGACATCGAGGCACGCATTAAATCGATTAAGCACCAGATTGAGGAGACGACCTCCGAATACGATCGGGAAAAGCTGCAGGAACGACTGGCCAAGTTGAGTGGTGGCGTGGCTGTAGTGAAGATTGGAGCCGCCACCGAAGTGGAGATGAAGGAACGCAAGGCCCGTGCCGAAGATGCCCTGCATGCCACCAAGGCCGCTGTGGAAGAGGGCATTGTGCCCGGTGGCGGGGTAGCACTGCTGCGTTGCCAGCCGGCGCTGGAAAAGCTGGCGCTGAGCGGCGATGAGCTGGAAGGCGCCAGGATTCTGATTCGGGCGCTGGAAGAGCCCCTGCGACAGATTGCCGAAAATACCGGCTGGGAAGGCAGCGTGGTGGTGGAACGGGTGCGCGACATGAAACCTACCGAAGGCTTCGATGCCGAAAAAGAACGCTTCGTGGACATGTTCCAGGCCGGAATCATCGATCCGACCAAAGTGGTCCGGACGGCGCTGGAAAATGCGGTCAGTGCGGCCGGACTGATGTTGATGACCGAAGCCGTGCTGGTGGAAAAACCGGAAAAAGAAAAAGAACCGGCCCCGACACCGGACTACGATGAATTCTAACAGCAAGCATCTCCTCTCTTAAGGCCAGCCGATGGTCGGACAGCCCTGTACCGGCCATCGGCTTTGCCTTAAAAAACGGGTAGCTCCATCTCCAGTCATCAATTACATTTAAACAGCTCGCCGTACACGGCCCTTCTGCCGGTAAAAAAGGGTTGCAAGCCTTATGTTGTTCCTTTAAATTAACTTGCTTTTAAATGCATTAAAGCGGAAACGGAATCCGGAAAGCGACGAGCGGACATGTTTGAGGATTTATCGGCCAGGCTGGACCTGATCCTGAAAAAGGTGAAGGGACAGGGGAAACTCACAGAAAAAAACATTGCGGACTCCCTGAAAGAGATTCGTCGTGCCCTGCTGGAAGCCGACGTAAACTACAAAGTGGTTAAGCAGTTTATTGAATCGGTTCGGCAGAAAGCCCTGGGCACCGAAGTGCTGCAGAGCGTTACGCCCGGCCAGCAGATTGTCAAGATTGTGCATGATGAGCTGGTTCGGCTGATGGGTGAATCGAAAACCGACCTGAAGATGGCCGGGATTCCGCCCACGGTGATTATGCTGGCCGGTTTACAGGGGTCCGGTAAAACCACCTTTGCCGCTAAACTGGCCAATTATTTGCGAAAAAAAGGCCGGCATCCCATGCTGGTGGCGGCGGACGTGTACCGTCCGGCCGCCAAAACTCAGTTACAGGTTCTGGGCAAGAGCCTCGGAATTCCCGTTTACGCACCGGAACACAACGAGGCGGTTCGCATCTGCAAGGAAGCCGTCGGCCAAGCCCGCAAGCAGGGCTGCGATGTGTTAATTCTGGACACCGCCGGACGCTTGCACATCGACGAAGCCATGATGCAGGAGCTGGAACAGATCAAAAAGGAGGTGAAGCCCCACGAGATCCTGTTTGTGGCCGATGGGATGACCGGACAGGATGCGGTGAATGCGGCCAGTCAGTTTCTGGAACGACTGGACTACGACGGGGTTGTGCTCACGAAAATGGATGGCGATGCCCGGGGAGGTGCCGCCCTGTCCATCCGCGCGGTCACCGGCCGGCCGATTAAATTCCTCAGTACCGGCGAAAAGCTTGATGCCATCGAGCCGTTTCATCCGGACCGCATGGCCTCCCGAATCCTGGGAATGGGGGATGTGGTCTCCCTGGTGGAGAAGGCCCAGGAAGCCCTCGATCTGGAAAAGGCCCAGAAGCTGGAAAAAAAACTGCGCCGGGACGAATTTACTCTGGAAGATTTTTACGAACAGCTCCAGCAGATCAAGAAAATGGGTCCCCTGGACCAGCTGTTGGGCATGATCCCCGGCCTGGGTAAGCAACTGAAAAACGTGCAGGTGGACGACCGGGCTTTCGTGAAAGTGGAGGCCATCATCAACTCCATGACGCCGGAAGAACGCCGCCGGCCTCAGATCATTAATGGTAGCCGCCGCTTGCGCATCGCCAAGGGCAGCGGTACCCGCGTGCAGGATGTCAATCAGCTCCTGAAGCAGTTCAACGAAATGCGCAAGATGTTCAAACGAATGAAGAACAAGAAATTTCGTGGAGCCTTTCGACCGGGCTCGTTACCTTTTTAAGTTCAATTAAACACAGGTTGGAGGACTGGAATTGGCAGTAAAACTCAGATTAAGGCGGATGGGACGGAAAAAACGTCCTTTTTATCGCATTGTGGCCGCGGATGCCCGTTCCCCGAGGGATGGGCGCTTCATCGAAGAAATCGGCTATTACAATCCCCTCACCGACCCCTTGACTCTGGAAGTGAACGAGGAGCGTGCCCTTTACTGGTTGCAGCAGGGTGCCATCCCCACGGACACGGTAAAGAGCTTGCTTCGTCGGAAAGGAGTCATATTAAAATTCGACCTGATGCGTCAGGGGATTGCGGAGGAGAAGATTGTTGAGGAAATGAAGAAGTGGGAACTGTTACAGCTGGAGCGGCGCAAACGGGAGGAAGCCAGGCGCTTGCAGCAGCAAAAAGAGGCCCAGGCTCAGAGCAAAGCCGAAGAAGCAGAGGCCCAGGAGGCAACCGAAAGCGAAACCGCTGAAGCCGTTGCCGAAACCAGCCCTGCTGAACCTGCCGAGAGCCAAAGCGAAGATCAAACCGAAGCGGTTGCCGAGGATCAAACCTCCTCTGCCCAATCCAGCGAAGCCGAAGCGGAGAAAAAAGAGTCCTAGAATCGTGAAACATACAGACAGCGCCCCGAATACCTGAAATGAGTTTAGTGCAAAGGAGGTAAGGTCCGATGAAAGAGTTCGTGGAGTTCATTGCGAAGCATCTGGTGGATAAGCCAGAAGAGGTTCAGGTGACCGAGGTGGAAGGCGAGCGGGTGACGGTGTACGAGCTTCGTGTGGGCGATGGCGATCTGGGCAAAGTGATTGGAAAACGCGGTCAAACGGCCAAAGCCATTCGGATTCTGCTTAGCGCTGCCGCGGCCAAAATGGGAAAACGCGCTGTTCTGGAAATTCTGGAATAGGACCAATCCTCCAGTTGGTTTCGCTCCAGGAGATTGGAAAACAAGTATTGCCCCATGCTGACCGACCTGGAAACCGACTTCATCGCGGTAGGTCGAATTGTCGGAACGCATGGTACTCGGGGAACCGTTAAAGTTCGTCCATATTCCGGCATCCCCGAACGGTTTCTAAACCTGAAAACCGTTTATCTGTTTCTGGAGACGGGGGTGACCGGTTTTGT
>RFHE01000197.1 GCA_003696445.1 Calditrichota bacterium
CTGATTTTCCACCCAGGCCGGGAAGTAGGGCGAGGTGTCGGCAGTCAAATTCATGGCACGGGTGGACCCGATGGATTTGGGGCCTTCGGCGGTGACCAGGACCAGCACCTCCAGGGGCCAGAAGTGCTCGTCGCGCAATTGGATGGCGCAGGCATCGGAGCCGTCGGCGGCCTGGCCGCGTTGCATTTCCACAAATCCGCCGAAAACGGAGCGGGCGGCGGATCCGGAACCCAGACGGGCCAGTGCGGAGAGGCGGGTAGGAGGCAGTTCCAGACCCAGCGCTGCCGTGGCGGCCAGGGCCAGGGCGGCAAAGCCGGAAGCCGAGGAGGCCAGGCCGGCACCGGTGGGAAAATTGTTCTTGCTCACCACCTGGGCTCCCAGAGGACGGCCGGCCATCCGGCGAACAATATCCAGAAAGGCCGAGACCCGCCGCGTCTCTTCCGGGGTGGCTTTGCGACCATTCAACCGCACCCTGTCGGGACCCAGATCCTCCTGAAACGTTACCCGGGTCCAGGTGGACAATTCCTTCAGGGTAATGGAGATGGAGCCTACCGCAGGCAAATTCAGCCGTTCGGACCGTTTGCCCCAGTATTTGATCAGGGCAATGTTGCTGTGGGCCACCGCTGTGGCGGTCATGGGTGCAGCCATCGTTCTCCACGTGTCTTGGTTGCCATCCCGGTAAATTTAGGAAGCAAAATGGGGAAAAACAGCCTGTTGGGGAAAAATCGTGGTGTGGGGAATCGGGTCGGGCCGCCGGCCCTGGACCTGGCAAAAAACCTGCCGGAAGCTTCAGAGGCTCGTCCGGCAGGTTCTGTAAGGGGAGAGAAATCTCCCGCGGCTTAAATAATCTCCAGGGCTTTTTCCTGCGGTGGTAGCACCTCGCCGATGGGTTCTAATTTTCGCCCGGTTTCTTGCTCAAAATCGGCCAGAAAATGCGCGACCTTCTCCGGGGGAAGGGCAATTAACAGCCCGCCGGAGGTTTGGGGATCGTACAACAACTCCCGCCAGGGTTTGCCGACTGTTTCGGCCATCTTGAGGTGCGATTGCACGTAACGTTCGTTGTCCCGAGCGCCGCCGGTCAGTTGTTTGCGCTCGATCATTTCCCACACGCCCGGCAGTACAGGTAACTTCCGGTGATCGATGCGCAGGGTGACACCGCTTCCGCTGGCCATTTCGTAAGCGTGGCCAAGCAGCCCGTAGCCGGTAACATCCGTGCAGGCGTGGGCCTGGTGGCGCTTCATCAAGCGGGAGGCGGTGCGGTTCAGCTCGGCCATGGTCCGGGTGGCCGGCTCCAGCCATTCGTCGGGCAATTTGCCATTTTTCAAGGCGGTGGTGAGGATGCCCGTGCCCAGGGGCTTGGTTAACACCAGCAGGTCGCCTTCCTGGGCCCCCGCATTGGTGATGATTTCCCCTGGACTGGCCATTCCGGTAACCGCCATGCCGTACTTCAATTCGGGATCCTTCACCGAATGCCCGCCCAGGATGACCACCTCCGCCTCGTGGGCCTTTTGGAAGCCGCCCAGAAGAATCCGGCTCAACACAGCCATGGGTAGCCGGTCGGAGGGAAACCCGACAATGTTGAGGGCAGTGACCGGGGTAGCGCCCATGGCGTAGATGTCACTCAATGCATTGGCCACCGCAATTTGCCCGTAAGCGTAAGGATCGTCCACAATGGGTGTAAAAAAATCGACCGTCTGAACGATAGCGGTGTTCTCGCTTAACCGAAAAGCCCCGGCATCGTCGTGGGTTTCCAGTCCCACCAAGACTGCCGGATTGGTTTCCCGGGGCATTTCACTCAAAATCCCGTCCAGTTCCACTGGACTAAGCTTTGAAGCTCAACCCGCGCAGGTGACCAGATGGGTCAGCTTGAAAAGCTCCTCGCGGGTTGCGTTTCCGCCGATTTTTTTGCTGAAATAATCCTTCAGCGCCATTGAACCACTCCGTTGTTTATTGGTTGTCCGTCCGGATTTTACCTGCAAGCAGTGAACCTTTGGCAGCCTTGTGGCCACTATTCGAGCCTGGACGGACCGATGACAGCAGAATCAACCACAAAAGTCCTGGCTAAAATAGTGCCGGCCAGGGAGTCATGCAACCGGTTCTGGAAACCGTATATTCAACCGGCGAGCAAAAAAAACAGGGTACCCACAACCAGACCGATGACCAAAGCACTGAGTTTTAACACAATGGAAGTTCGAATGGAAATGGAAAGCAAGGGCAATAGCGCATGCCCGTTTTGGACAATGGAATTGGTGAGCAAAATGGAAAAGGGAATGGTACCGCGGTCATACAGGGTAACAAAAATCAGGTGAGGGCCGCTGTGGGGGATAAGCCCGAAAAAAGCGGCCGTGACCAGCGCGCTGTAGGGATTTTTCTGGATTAACAGGTTGAGATTGGTGGAGGGTTGTAACCATTCAATCAAAAAGATGGCCACCAGGGTCCAGAGGAAAATCTTCACCATGTGTTCGCGGATCAGATGTTGCCAGATGTGTTTGCCGAAATAATGGCGCATGGAAAATTTTTCTTGCGGATGGAACATGGCCGTCTCGCAATAGCACTGACTCTGTGGCGCGAAACGTGCATAGATTTGGTCGAACAGCCAGCCGCTGAGCACTCCCAGAACGGCCAGGAGGGCGAACAAAAGCAGTGCGTTTTTGGGAAAGAGGGTAAGCATCACCAGTGCTTCGTCGCCGCTACTGGCCACAAAGGCAGCGAGCAAGGCACCGATGGAGATCATCCCATGGGCATACAGGGAAACTGCCAGAAACGCACCCTCGCATCCGGGAATGGCGCCTAAAAAAGCGCTGAGTACATACTGGGTGTTGTGGTGCGTCTCCAGAAAAGTGCTTATTTTACCCCTGGTGAACACATAGAGCAGGTCCATTAGAACCAACATCACGAACACCAGGCCGGTGATTTCCAGAGATTCTTTCAGTGAATGTTCAAATATGGGCCCCATGGATCGTCATCAGTTTTGCCTTTCAATTTAGTCTCCGGCTAAGAAAATCTGAAGCGGTTCTGTAAATGGAGATTTCTTAAGCGCAGGGCGGTTCGGGAGCGGGGATTTGGAAAAAAATCTCTCTCTAATCAAAAAGAGGTTTCTGCCGAAACCAAAGCAGAAGCACTTTTTACCAGGTCTTGCGCAATTGGCACCTGGCGCTTAAAATCGGTTAAAAATTGAGGGAGCCATGGGTGAGTATCTGGTTGTATTATGTACCGTTCCCGGTGAAGAGGTTGGCACTCGGATTGCGCGGGTACTTGTCGAAGAAAAACTGGCAGCTTGTTGTAATCTGGTGCGTGGCTTGCGCTCCATTTATTTTTGGAAGGGAGAGGTGTGCGACGATGCTGAAGTGCTGATGGTGATCAAAACCCGGCGGGAGATTTTCCCACGGCTCGAACAGCGCATCCGTGCCTTACACCCCTACGAAGTGCCGGAAATCATTGGACTACCCATCGTAGCCGGTCACCAACCATATTTAAACTGGGTTTCAGAACATGTCCAGCAAGACCAAGATCAGTAAAGCTGAGCAGGAATACTGGCGGCCTGCTGTGGAGCAAATTCGCCAGGACTCGGAGCATGGTTCTCTCCATCTGTCCAATCAAGCACTGGCTTTGGTCGAGGAGTTTATCCAGCGCCGGCTGTATCGCAACCGCACGGAATTGATTCAGGCCCTCTCCAAGTTGAGCAACGCCCTGGTTCGGGCTAAGCCGTTGATGGCCCTCATTTACACCCGCACCCGGCGTGTTCTGCACTTTATTCAGACCATTCCCAAAGAAGAAAAAGACATCGAGCGAATTCGCACGTTGGCGCTCGAGGAAGTAGAACGAATCCGCCGGGAAACTGAGGAACATTTAAAAACAGTTGCCCGGCTGGGAGCCCGTCTCATTTTGGATGGACATGTGGTTTTAACCCATTCCGCCAGCAGCATGGTGGAGTCGGTGTTTCAGTTTGCCCGCAAGAATCGGAAAAAATTTAAGGTGATCTGCACGGAAAGTCGTCCCCTGGGGGAAGGTAGGGAACTGGCGGTTCGCCTGGCCAGAATAGGCATCAAGACCACGTTAATTCCCGATGCGGATATTTGCCGGGCTTTGGAGACAGCCCATTTTGCCTACCTGGGTACCGACCGTTTTACCGAAAACACCTTTGTAAACAAAACCGGCTCTCACGCGATTTCTCTGGTAGCAAAAAATCTGAATAAACCGGTGTACGTGGTCGGTTTGTCGGACAAAATTTTGCTGAAACGGACCTATCCCTGCCGGTACCTGCCTGCCCCGGCAGAGGAGTTGATCCCACAAAACATCCCCAACTTGGCGGTGCAAAATTTGTACTTCGAGGAAACCCCCATTGAACTAGTGGACAAGGTGATTATTGAGAATGGGGTATTTGAACTCAAGGAGTTTTGCGACCGCTATCTATGACCCCCCCCTTATTTCTGGCTTTTGCCGAGAAGAATTTACGCTGGCCGGTTGGATAAATGCCCGCTAGAAGCTAAACTTGCTGCCGTAGCATACGAGGAGGAGGCAGTTGAGCGATCTGGGTAAACGCGTAGGCGTGGCGCTGTGGGGCATTCCCCTGGTGGTGATTGCCACTTACCTGGGCGGACCTTACTTTTTGGCGCTTATTCTGGCCATCAACGGGGTTGCTCTGCGGGAGTTCTATCAGATGTTTACTCGCCTGGATGTGCAGCCTTTTCAAGTGACCGGCATTGTTTTGGGCAGTTTATTGGTGGTATTGACCTACGGCAATTCAGCAGTTCTGCTGGATTTCTACCTCCTTGCGGTAGTGGTAATTCTGTTACAACAGTTGATGCCCGGTGAAGGGAAAGCCAGCCTGAATGGTGCCCTTACGATTGCTGGGCTTAGCTATGTGAGCTTGTTTTTGGCCATGCTCCTCCGGTTACGGATGCACTTTGCCCAGTGGACTGCCAGTGAAGGGATTACCCATGCCGGCGGGCGCTTTTTGCTTGTGGTTCTGGCCAGCATCTGGATTTGTGATACGGCGGCCTACTTTGGCGGTCGGCGATTTGGACGTCACCGTCTGGCTCCGGTAGTGAGCCCTAAGAAAACGGTGGAAGGTGCACTGTTCGGGCTGGTATTTGCGCTGGGCACTTGCTGGCTTGGTGGACGGTGGGCCCTACCACAGCTTCCCGACCGTGACCTGGTGGCCACCGGCTTAGTTGTGGGTTTGATGGGACAGCTGGGAGACCTGGTGGAAAGTCGCTTCAAACGGGATACCGGAGTTAAAGATACTTCCAGCATTTTGCCCGGCCATGGGGGTATTCTGGACCGTTTTGATTCACTACTTTTTGTGTCTCCCTTTTTGTACGCGTGGTTTTTGTATTTTTGAGCGATCAGCCGGACAATTTGAGGCCGGCGTAAGCCGAAATACAGCCTTTCCCGGCGAAATTGAGAAACCTTGGCAGCGATGGAAAAGCTTGCTGAAAGACAACGTCCGTATGTTACCAGTAGCCCTTTCGATACTGCTGTAAACGCCAGTGTGCCGGTTGGTCTGCCGGGGGGCAGAACCATCCGGCGTGGCATCCAATTGTTTATTCTTTTCTCCTTGGCTGGCATTTTAGTCAGTTTCTGGTGGAAGCATCCTACCAACATCCTGGCCGTTTTCCGACAAATAAACTGGGGTTTTTTTCCTTTGGTGCTTGCTCTGGTGGGTGTGGATTATTTGCTAGGAGGACTCAGGTTTCGCGTTTTCTTTAATGGGCGCGCGCTGCCCTTCGTTTCGCTGTGGCACTGCATGCAATCCAATTGGGCCAATCTGTTCATGGGGGCGGTGACGCCGTTTCAGACCGGGGGCGGGCCGGCACAGTTTTACTTTTTGTGGCGCAAAGGGGCTCGCATCTCGGACATCCTGCTGGCTTCGGCTATTAATTTTACCGCCACTTTATTGGTGTTGTTACTCTCCTGCCTGGTGGCGGTGCAATTTCTTCCCCCTTCGGTGCACACCGCTCAGACCAGGCTGGCTTTCGAAACCGCTTTTGGAATTGTGGGCGCCGTATTGCTGTTTTTCTTTTTGCTGGTTCTCTTCCCCCAGTATATGACCCGCCTTTTCCAGAAACTGGTGGGATGGTTGCCAGGCAAAAGCCCGCGCATTCAAGGCTGGAAAGCCCGGGCCATGACTTGGTTCCAGACTACCGGACAACAATTTCATGAGGCCATCCGGTTCATTTTCCGCAAGCAGGTTTACCTGCTGGCAGTGGCTCTGTTGCTGACCTGTTGGCTGTATTTTAACAAGTTTTTACTGGCCTACGTGCTTGCCCGGATGTTGCAATCCCAGGTACCCTTCTGGTTATTTTTAAATATGCAAATTATCCAGTTATTTATTATCTACTTTGCTCCCACCCCCGGCGCTTCGGGAGTAGCGGAATTATCGGCTGTGTGGCTCATTGAACCCCTCCTCAGTCCGCAAACAGTAATCCTGTTTGCCGTGGGCTGGCGCTTTTTTACCACCCTTTTGGCTGCGGTGCTCGGTGGCATTGTCCTTTTTCTGGAAGTGCGTCGGTCCTAAGGCTAATTGACAGAGGACCGGCCCATTGCCTTTCTCCAGAGTCTTAGCGGCCTCCCTTTGTCGTAGAGCCGAATACAGAACAGAAACGAACGGGGCGGGTAAAAAGTCAAACCGTCCCCAGCAGAACCGGCTGCCAGGGACGGTTGCCACAATGGTGGTGATCCAAAGGGCGTGGTGATTAATTGCCCGCACTTGTTGCGGATTGAAGCTGTGCAACTTCCTTAAGGCTGGCTTTCCTGTACAAAAAGTTTTTGCTGTATTTAGAATAGGGCCGCCCATCCACCTCCACATAGGGATAAATCAGGTAATTCAGATGAATCGTGCCGTGGCTGGTTTTTAGAGGGATGTCGCGTCCCATGGTAAATTGCAGCCGATTGGGATCCAGGGAGCCAAACAGGAAATCCTTTAGCTCGGGATGTTTGAACGCCTCGGAGGCGTCCACGGGGATCCAGCCGTGATTGGGTTCGTAGAATTCAGCCCAGCAGTGATAGCCGCCGATCTTTGCGGTGGATTGCTGCCCATCCGCCACCGGGAAGCCCATAATAAAACGGGCTGGAATGCCGCTACTGCGCGCCAGTCCAATGAACAGAGAGTGAAAATCGGTGCAGTTGCCTCGCCGGGCATCACAGGCGTAGATGGCATCGCCTCGGCCCCAGCCTTCCCCGGATTTGTCGTATTTCACCGTGCTGACCACATAGTCGTAAAGTGCCCGTGCTTTTTCCAGGGTACTCATGCCCGGTTTCACCACCCGCGCGGCTTCCGCGGCAATTTTACCGCCAATGGGAACCAGACTGTCCGGCTGCAGGAACCGATCCAGCAAACGCTTTGCTCCGGGCCCATGCTCGTTGTTTTGCTTCTGCCAGGCGTTTACCAGATTTCGGGTGGCCAGAATTTTCATGCTTAACTGAATGGAGTCCGGTAAGGGGGCAGTGAAGGTAAAGTGCGCCATTTTGTTTCCATAGAGTGGATCCTGATAAATTTCCGGCTCACGCTGCCCCTCAAAGGACACCGAATGGATAGTCTGTTCGGCACGAGTCTGAGGGACTGGTACCCAAACGTCCACCCGCTTCGCACCTTCGGGGAAGCTGTTGAGCTTAAACGAATAGAGAAACTCGAACGTGTGGGTTTTCGGATACCTAGCTTCATCGGCGGTGCTTTTTTGGCAGCCGAAAAGTGCCAGGACGAGAGCGAACAGTCCGGTAATTAAAATGAAAACAGTTCGATAGCGTTTTGCGGTGGGCCACTGCATTGCTTCCTCCTGATTTTGATTAACCGGATACCGGGAACCATTGCTGTTTTAGTTGGGGATTCATTTCAAAAAGCAGAAAGCGTTAAAAGCAGAAAAAAAAGTTCACTCATTATCAGGTAAAAATTCTGTAGGTTTTCTTACCCTCGGCCATTATTTAAACAAAAAGCCGCCAAAAATCACGGCCAAAAAATTTTTTGTTGCTGGGAAGAGGGATCGCGTCCCGGCAGTCTCCAGGCGCAGGGGGTGGTGAAGGCCTTCGCCAAACGACCGTCGGAACTTTCCGGGCCTTTGGACCAGTCCGCCGGATTCTGTCTTAAAGTAGCTCCAATGCGCCAAAAACGTTAAAAATTGCGCCGGTACCGGTAGCCATTCAAGAGACAGGGCACCAAATTACTTTCGAGCAAAAAGCTCACCAAAATATCTATTCCTAACAAGGGAGGTGCCCCATGGCACGACGCAAGATTTTTCAGGCCGCAGTTGTTCTAGCTGTAGTTGGGTCCATTGGAATGTGGGGGTGCAGTGAAGCCACGCCATTGGCCGACCCGCAGGTAAAACCGGTAGTAGCCGGGGAAGTGGAAAGTGCTTTCCCTCCCCTTCAGAAGGGCATCGTTGGTGATGACCAGGATTGTCAGTGTGGCATTATTAAGAGCGAGGTTTTTGCAACGGTTTACTCAAACGTTCAGTCCAAAACCGCCGGGTCAAATGCTTCCGCCGGCAATTCGCCTCTTTTCGTCTGGACGGGCACTGTTAGTGGAGGCCTGAATGGGGACTTTTTTTATTCCGGTTTTCTGGGAGATCGTGTTGCCATGGCCTCAGCCAACGGCAACGATCCAATTAACAAAGCCCTGTCCTACAGCGGGACCTGGACGTTAGACAGCAAGCATGGCAAACTCACCCTCAGGGATCTGGGCATCCTGGAGGTAGAAGGCGGTGGACATGGTGTATCCTACTCGCATGTGATTGATGGCACCGGGTGTTACGAGGGCGCCAGTGGGATCCTGTCACTGGTGATTAAGCGGAGCAGCAACGGACGGACCCTCAGTGCCAGGATCGATGGCCGGTTGCATTGCCCCAATCTCACCAAATCTCTCTCTACCACCGAATGAAAATCGCCAAACATTTTCGGTGGATCGGGGTCGGCCGTCTTGATGGGGGTAACGAACAAAAGCGTTCAGGCCTACGGACGGCACGCTAAGAAATTAGAGGCAGGCGCTGAATGTGGCCCCTCGCCCCCTACAGGGGGTGTAGGGGCCGAATTTTGGCCTGCTTGGCCTGTAGATTTCTGATTAGATAGCTCGAAAATCTTGTCTGGTATTCTTGAGCTGCTTAAATTGTCGCGCTTTACGTTCATTGAACCGTGCTCTCAGGGTGAGGGTAAGTTCCAATTCTGTTCTTTTCCAGGAAAACGGTCATCAAGGTAAAATTAACTTGCTGGATTAATCGGGGTGCCACTATGCCCTTATTGACAGGTGCCCTTCTGGCACCTTGCTGGTGTGATTAATAAATAGCCAGCGGGAAATGGCAAGTGGCGAGTCGGTAGCTTTCATGGGGATGTTGTTAGTGAGATTACAGTGGAATATGTTTTCGGGTGATACTCTACTTGTGCAACTAAAAAAGGGAAGTTTATTTAAAAACCGCTGACCTTTGGTTGCTCTCTGGAGACTTGTTTTGCTCGATCAAAGTTTAGTTTAATCCAACTGAGGAGGCATCCCATGAGTAGTGCTTCGGTTTCTTCGGCCCGAGTCTTTTCCCCTTCTGCAGGTGGACGGGGCTACTGGATTCACAGTAGGCAGTGGGATATGGTCTTTATTATTTTGAGCGCCGCGTTGATTTACTTCCCGCTGGCATTGAACCGTTACCTGGGTGTATCTCGCTTGTATGTGGCGTTTTTAATTACTGTGCTGGTGGGAGGACCGCACATGTATTCAACGTTTACCCGAACCCTCCTGGAGAAAAATTTTGTGAGGCGCCATAAAAGAATCATGCTGATTACCCTGTTGATCCCCGTGTTTGTAGTGACGCTGGGATTGAATTCATTCATCTTGTTGCTCACTTTCTTCTTCTTCTGGGCGTCCATCCACGTGCTTCACCAGATTATTTATCTGGTGGATTGTTACAACCACAAGGTTTCCGAGCAGCTGAGCTTGAAAAATCGATTAATCGACTATGCGGTGGTGATGACCAGTCTGTATCCCATTGCCTTTTATCGCATGGTTCAGGGAACCTTCACCATCGGGCAGCGCAAATTAATGGTGCCTGAATTTGTGCTGGGGGACTGGCTCTGGATTACCGCTTCGGTGGCCTACGGGGTTTCGCTGATTCTGTTTACTGCCAAAACCATCAAGGAATGGCGGCAGGGTACCATTATCTGGCCGAAAGTGCTGTTGATCTACATTACTGCAGTGGCCGCCTTTCTGGTGCCCACATTTCACGATCTGGATGTGGCCTTCCAGGGGCTTAACACCTGGCATTCGTTTCAATACCTGGGGTTAACCTGGTACATTAATAAATTGCGCAGAGAGCGGCGAGAGATTTCTTCCTCGCTGGTAGATCGAATCTCCAGCAGTCCCCTGGGATTTTACGGGATGATGGTCCTTGTAACCCTGATGGCCGGGTTGATTATTGTATTCTTGTGGAAGGTGGTGGGTCTGGAGTACGAGCAGTGTTACTACATCACTGTGCTGTCCTTCCTATTAATGCACTATTTGCACGACCACATCCTGTTTACCGATACGGATGTTCTGATCGGCCGGCCGGTGTAAGGATCGGGCAGCTCAGTTTTTTGTGGGAGTCTCTCTTTTTGTGGAAGGCTCTGGGCGGGAAATGCCCAGGGCCTTCATGCGTTTGTGGAGGTTGGTTCGTTCCAGCCCGACCAGGCGGGCAGTCCGGGCGACGTTCCACCCGGTGGCCTGCAGGCAGCGGAGCAGATAGGCTCGCTCGGCTTCTTCCCGGACCTGGGACAGGGTTTTGCTGCCGGGGGGGATGGCCTGTGCAGCTTGATGGGGGGAAAGAACATGGGCGGGGAGGTCCTCCAGGCCGATCCGATTCCCCCGGGCAAGAATCAGCAGCCGTTCGACCAGGTTCTGCAATTCGCGCACGTTGCCCGGCCAGGCATAGTGTTTCAGTGCCTCCAGGACGGTGGGTTCAATGACCGGTGTCCGGCGATTGTTGCGCGAGCAAAAGCGCTGTACAAAGTGCTCCACCAGCAGGGGAATGTCCTCCGGGCGTTCCCGGAGCGGTGGCAGGTGAATGGGAACCACGTTGAGCCGGTAGTACAGGTCCTCCCGAAAGGTGCCCTGGCGCACCATGGCTTCCAGATCCTGATTGGTTGCCGCGATGATGCGGACGTCCGAGCGAAGGACAGTGTGGCCGCCCACCCGCTGGAATTCGCCATCCTGCAGCACGCGCAACACCTTGGCCTGGGTGGTCAGACTCATGTCACCGATTTCATCCAGAAACAGGGTGCCCCGGTGGGCCTGCATGAACTTTCCCTCCCGGCGCTGGCTGGCTCCCGTGTAAGCGCCTTTTTCGCTACCAAACAATTCAGCTTCGGCCAGTTCTTCGGGGATGGCGGCACAATTCATTTTTACAAATGGGCCCTGCGCCCTGGGACTGGCCTGATGGATGGCAAACGCCACCAGCTCTTTCCCGACCCCGCTCTCCCCGGTTATCAACACCTTACTGTCTGTGGGCGCAACGCGGGCAACCTGTTGGAGCACCTGCTGCAAGGCTTTCGACCGGCCGACCATCCGATATTCTTCGCCTAGCGATTGCTGTAATTGGGAAAAGCGCGCCTGTAGCGCGCGCCGTTCCTGCAGGTGGCGCAGGGTGAGAAGAATTTTTTCCTTTTGCAGCGGTTTTTCCAGGAAGTCATACGCCCCGGCCCGGGTGGCCTGCACGGCCATGGAGAGCGTGGCGTGGCCGGAAATCATGACCACCTCGGTGGAGGGGCTTCGCTGTTTGATTTCGGTGAGGAGCGTCAGGCCATCCTTGCCCGGCAGCAGAACGTCCAGGAAGACCACATCGGGCGTGATCTCTGCCAGGCGTTGCAGGCAGTCCTCGCCGGTGGCAAAACTTTCCACGGTACCGGGTTCGGATTGAAGGATGAGCTCGAAGGCACGGCGAATGTTTTTTTCGTCGTCAACTACAAAAATGACCAGGTTTTCCATTCAGGCACCTCCCGTTTCTTGCTCTGCTGGCAGGGGCAGCTGGATGCAGAAGCAGGCTCCCGGCCCATCGGGATCTTCCACACCAATCCGTCCGCCGTGTTCCTCCACGATGGTTCGGCAGATGGCCAGTCCCAGGCCCATGCCCTCCGGCCGGGTGGAGACGTAGGGTTGAAAAATTTTTTCCTTTATTTCTGGAGGGATGCCCGGGCCGTAGTCGCGCAGCTTCAGCACCACCTGCCGATCGTCCCGCAGGGTGGTAATCGATATCGGCTGGTCTGCACCGGCCGCCTGGCGGGCATTCTGGATCAGATTGACCAGGACGCGGTGGAACTGCGTGGGATCCAGCCACAGGGAGGGCAGCGACGGCGCCAGATTCAACGCGAAGGCCTGCTCGGGAAACAGACGGCACACCTCCCGGACCAGTGCGTTCAGGTCGGTAAGCTGGCGCTGGGGGGCGGGCAATCGAGCAAACTCGGAGAACTCGCGCACCAGACGGCGCAGGTTTTCCAGCTCCTCGAGAATAATCCGGGCGCATTCGTCCAGCAAGTTCTGGTACCCCGTATCGGAGCCCGGGTAGCGATCCACCATCTCCTGAACCATAAGTTGGATGGGGGTGAGCGGGTTTTTGATTTCATGGGCCAACCGGCGGGCAATCTCGCGCCAGGCGGCCATTTTTTCAAGGTAAATACTTCGCTCGCGGCTGGCCTTCAGCTGCGCCGCCATCCGGTTGAACAATCGGCTCAATTGCCCCAGCTCATCGTTGCCGCCTTCGGGCACCCGATAATCCAGATTGCCCTCCCCCAGTTGATGGGTGGCCTCGACCAAGTGATCGAGGGGGCGGGTGAGGCGATTGGACAGCCACAGGGCAATGGTCAGGGCCATGCCCAGAATGACCAGGCTGAAGGCCAGAAAGGCATAGACGATGCTTTTGGGGATGGAGTGGGGTCTCAGGGCCAGCGCGCGGTACATCTGATAGGCCTGAAGGGTCTGGTCGGAAGCCCGCAGAAAAGATTCCGGCAGGGCCGCTGCCAGGAGAACAATTCTGCGGGAAGTCCCACTGCCCCGCAGCTGGGCTGCCACAAACCGATTGGAGGTTCGATCGGCTTTTAAAAACAGGGGACCGCTGTTTTTCAACACCCGTTTCAAGGCAAAAGGGCTGAGCCGAAAAGGCGGCGAATCGCCCCTGGCCTGTCTCCAGAGCAGCCGGCCCCCGTCGTCGTAAATGGCGAGTTCCAGGTAGCGCCATCCGGAACCGTCGGCGGGCAAAATGGCCTGAACGGTGTGTTCCGATGGGCCATTTCCGGCTGGCGCGGAGGCTTCTGGCAAGGGGAGGTTCTTTATGGTTGCCAGCAATTGTTGCTTGCGCACCTGATAGAGTTGGCGGGAGAAGGCCACGCTGTGTTCCAAAACCTGCTCGATGCGAGGGTTAATGCCCACCCGGTAGCTTTGCTCGACCAGGCTGTTGACCAGCCAGGCCATGGGCAGTAGCGGCAGCACACCGATGGCCAGCATCAGCAAGATCAGACGTGTTCGAATTGAGTAAGGCTTCAGGCGAAACACGGCTTTCAACGCTCCCCTGCATCCCGGGTTCCTACCGCTGCCTCATCGGGCAGGCAGGTCCCGGAGGTTAAACAGATTGGAGGTTTGCTGGTCCTGAAAACTTTCCAGCACCTGGTCTTTTTTCAAGAACAACCCGATGAGGTCGTTCAGATTCAATTTAAAGCCGGTATCCCTGTCCTGGGAAGGTTCGTTTTCCTCGACCGGCTGCCCGGCGTTCAGCCATTGTTTGAACCCTCCGTCACCGCTGTTGGCCAGCAACACGACCCGGCTGTGCACCTGCAGGTGCCAACCTTCTGCAGTGGGTAGTTTTTTAATTGAAATGACCGGCAGCCGACGATCCCGCCACCACCGGCGCAGGGAATCCAGGCGGGTAAAATCATGCAGTTCATCTGAACTCTGCACCGTGAACCGGTCTTCCCAGATGTCGTAGTTCATCCGAAACCGTTGCGTAGCCCCGTCAATGAGTTGTTGAGAATGGGACAGGTTAAACCGGATCTCCAGGTGCACCGGGAGTCCGGAGAGCAGGGTTTTTTCAACCGGTTGGTCCAGCAGGTGGGCGGCGGACAGGCGGCAAAATAGCGTGTCGTGGTGGATTTCCAGCGCCAGGATCTGCAGGGTGGCTGGATTTTGCGGTCGTCCCACCTGGAGGAGACCGACCAGCAGAACCAGCAGGCACCAGCCGGATCTTTGAGTGGGCTTCCGGGGGTGCTCTCTTCGTGTCGCCCCACCGTAGAATTCCGCCGCCATCAACCTCCTTTTCGTTTTCTGCTTAAAAAGGGATCAAAATGTGTGCCCCAGAGAAAAATGAAACTCAAAGATGAGATCCGGTAGCGAATAAGCAAAATCCATCCGAATCAGTCCGACGATGGGCAGCCGCGCCCGGATGCCGTACCCGAATCCAGCGTTGAGTGCACGGACCGACCAGCGCCGCGGGGGATTCCAGGCCATGCCCGTGTCGAAGAACAGCACCCCGCTCAGGCGAGTTGGGTCCTTCAATCGCCTGGAGAGGGGAAAACGCAATTCGGTTTGCAGCAAGGTGAGTCGGGAGGCGTAACCCAGCGGCGTAAGGCTGCGGTCCTGGTACCCGCGCAGGGAGTTCGGGCCGCCAAAATAAAATTTGTCGAAAAAGGGTGCCGACTCGCTCACCCGGCCCAGCTTCAGCCGCATAGCCAGGATGAGTTTTCGCCACAGCGGCTGGTAGCGGCGCACATCCAGCACCAGGCGGAAGTAATTGCGGAAGCTGTTGATGCTGCGCGCCGATTGATCGTAAACCAGACCGCCCCACCAGCCCCGGCTGGGTTGAATGGGCAGATCCCGGGTGTCCACGGTGGCGCTGAGCACAAAGCGGCGTACTTCCACCGAATGGCCGGGCACGGTGAGGTGAAAGGGCAATGGTTCTTGCACCGCCTCACCGTCCTTGCGCAAAAAGGTGTCCACTTCCACCGTCTGCGCCTGATAGGACAGCGAGAAAAAACGGGCCAGACCGCTGTTGCCCTGCAGCTTCACTTGAATCCCCGACCGGCGCACCTCTTGATTGAATTCCACGGCATCAACAAAATGGACAAAATCCTGAGTATAATTGAAAAGATCCAGCCCAAGATCGTACTCGCTGCCCCACAGAAAAGGCCGTTTAATCTCCAGGTGGTTGCCCTCGATGCGATCGCCGATTAAAAACTCAAACCCCATGACCAAACCGTGGCCAAACAGGTTGTCCAGCCGAA
>RFHE01000198.1 GCA_003696445.1 Calditrichota bacterium
GTAAAAAACAGCCTTCGGTTGGCTAACAAACATGGCCTGAAAACCCTCTCAATGCCGGCCATCAGCGCAGGAATTTTCGGCTTCCCCAAGGACCGTTGTGCACGCATTATCCTGAATACTATTACCGATTTCTTTCGTCACCATCCAGACACCTCTCTGGAACAGGTGCGGGTCTGTTTGTACGACCAACCCACACTTCAGGCCTTTGTCGAAGCCTTCGAGGCGATGGAACAAGCCCCACAGGGCTGAAACCGTTAAAAGGTTGCGTAACCGATTTCTCTGGCCAATCTATTCCTGAGTCAGTTCGAAGGCCCCCAGATCCGGTGCGCGCCCCAAATAGGGCAGGCCTACGGGGGTGCCCGCATCAACACAGGGCGATTCTCTGGTTAATTGGAAGTTTTGATTGCCCGGATCTACAAACCGGGGATCGGCTGAAAAAGAATGCTCCCCCTGACCCAGGAGCCGGCTCCAGCGCCCGCCCTCTCCCAAATCGGCAAATCCGAACGCTTTTTCCCCTGGCCCCATCTCCCACAAGCAAAATTCGCCATAGCCGCGCTTTTCACCCGTCCAGCAATTGTAGTCGAATTTCACCTTACCCAGGGGGGCAACAGTAACAATGGCCCGGCTGGAAGCACCGTAACCGATGCAATTCACCACTTCCAGATCGGCGATGGGGCGTTCGGGCAAATCGCTCCCATCAATCCACAGATAGTGCACGTGCCCGACAAAGGTGTTGTTGTACAACTTAATAGATTGGGCGCCCTGGTAAATATTAACCGCATTTTCCCCGTTGAAAGCCAGTAGGCATTGCTGCACTGTCACCTCCCTGGCCTGAGAATTGATCCCCACACCATCCTCGCCGTTTCGGCGGGAAACGCACTGCCTTACGCTCACCTCGGTTGCTCCGATATCGCCACCACCGATGTCGAAACCATCCCGCACGTTGTCCTCGGCCACACAGTTCTGCAGCCGGATCCGAGTGCCTTCGTAAACCAAAAATCCCTGGGCGGTGCCTCCACCGCCCAACCCGTTGTGGTGGGCCCGGCAGCCCACAATCTCGATGTCCTGGCTCTGATTAATCAAAAACCCGGGGGAGCCGCCGGCGGCATAACCGGCTTCACAGCTTTCGAGGCGGGAGGCTCTCACGCGCTCCAGAACAATGCCCGCATCGGCCGTGCGGGTTACCCGACAGTTCCGCAGTAGAATTCCAGAGGCAGTTCCGTTCCGGGAATAGGCAACGATGCCCCGCTGGTTACTGTTGATCACCTGAATGCCTTCCACCACAATGTGGCTTCGGTTTAAAATATTGACCACCCCCTGCCAGCGAGGGAT
This sequence comes from Calditrichota bacterium, assembly GCA_003696445.1. GTDB lineage: Bacteria > Calditrichota > Calditrichia > RBG-13-44-9 > J042 > J042. The sequence goes on from RFHE01000198.1 coordinate 1,333, forward strand.
GCTCATTTTGCCTCCATCCAGAACCACCGTTTCCCCGGGTTGCGCCATCAGGACAATAGGACGCCCCGGTTCGCCACTGCGTGGAAAATCGATGGACTCCTGGTACCTCCCCTCCCGAAGTACCAAAGTATCCCCGGGTTGAGCAACCATCAGTGCACTGGAAATCCTGTTAAAGGTCGATCCCCCAGGCGTGCCATCTGTGCCGGCAGTCACCTGCAAGCGGCGGCCTGTTGATGCAAACCCTTCCGGTGTACCGGCCTGCGGGGGTGAACCCATGCAGCAGAGTTGAACCGAAAGAACAGCGGCAAGGAATATTCGCCGGACAAGTTTTGGTCCCATGAGCCATGCCTCCACCGTTTGCTGCCTCCCGCGTGCAAATTCCGTTCCCCACTCCGCGCAGCCGCTTGGACGGGCCGAAAGTTTAATGCTTCGTGTTCCTGGCCACAGCCAGAGCCTCAACGCCCCGATTGCCCGCATTTGTAAACAATCCGCACACCCCTGTCAGGCTTGCAGCAGGCCCGAGCCCCGCGTTTCAGGAGACGGAAAAGAAATCTTTTCGTCCGGCCAGAATCTTATCGACCGTTTGCTCAATGAGCCGATCCACCATCCAGGGTTCCAGAACCTGAACCATGAAGCGCTCGTGCAACAGCGCGGCCAGTAGATGATGCTCGAAGTCCTCCCCGGTGTGCAATCTTTTCAAGCTTTTGCGAATGCGGCGAAATTCCTCCAGCGGATTGCCCGTCCCGATCGAGCTGGCAACCAGAAAGTAGTGGAGGGGATCGAACAAATAGGGGCCGCAACCGTCGGCCTCTTCGTAATCGATGAGATAAACGCGATTATTTTTAAACAGGATATTCCAGGGGGTAAAGTCGCCATGGACAAACGAAAAATGCAGTTTTTTTCCCTTAAGATGGGTGGCCCAGTGCCGTCCGCCGGCCGCTTGAATCGCATGGTACCAAGCGGTCTGTTCTGCTGGTTGAATCCGATGATTGACCGAGCTAAGCTCGTTCCAGATGTGCTGATGAACCGGTAACCAAACCCTCTCTGTGCGGCATCCCGGCGGCAGTGCTTCAAATTCGTTGACCAGCACGTCCTGGAGCTCGAAATGGTGAACCAGCCGGGGGGATTGAAAGGAGGTAAAACGCGTCTGCTCGAGCAAATCTCTGGTTTGAAACTCCCGGATCAGTTCCTTTTTGCTTTTTTCGTCCAGAGCAATTTTCAGATATCGCAACCCCTGTGGGGTTTCGGAGAGGATGGAATATTTGCGCCGGTGAGGCATTTTGGGAAATTGGAAAATGAATTCCCGGTCGTTCTGCAATACCCCTTTACAGAATTCCAGGGAATTGATGGGTAAAGGCAGCTCATCCACCGGAATGACCGGAAACGTCCAGCGGGCCACCCGGGCGCGCACAATAGCCCTCACGGCAAACCGCCAGAGCCGGGCCGGTCGGGTGAACACCTGGAAGTAATCCAGCCCCAGCAATTGTTTGCGCACGTTTCGGGCCGGCAGGGCCAGACGCAGCACGCCCCGTTGTTTAATCAGCAGGTATTGCACCGATCCGCTCCCCATTGACCACTTCCGTACAGAGTTCAATATAGAGCTGTTGCATGCGTTGCATCCGGTGTCGGAAGCTATACCGGGTGGTGATTAATTCCCGGGCAGCCCGAACCATAGCCAGCCTTTCCTGAGGGTGCTCCAGCAGCCACCGCAGTTTGCTGGTCAGGTCTGCAACCTGTCCGGGGCGTATCCGCAATCCGGTTTGCCCATCCAGTAGTACTTCCGGGATGCCGCCCACCGGTGTGGCGATGACCACCGCTTCCATGGCCATGCTTTCCAGCAGGGTATTGGGCAACCCCTCCTTCAGGCTGGGATTGACAAAAATCCCCACCTGCTCAAAAAACCAGCGGGCATCCACATGGCCTAGAAAGCTCACGCGGTTGTTCAGGTTCAGGCGGGCCACCAGGCTTTTTAGCTCGGCCAGGCGATTGCCTTCTCCGGCAATGAGCAACCGGCCCAGCGCCGGATGCTCCCGCAAGCGACCAAATGCCTCGATGAGCACATGAACCTGTTTCTCCAGACTCAATCGGCCGATGTAACCAATGTTGATCGCCTGTCCTGCGCCAGGGGGAGGGGTGGTTCGCTGGAAGACCTGGCAATCGATGGCATTCGGTATGAAAACCATCCGGGAGGCCGGCACGCCGATGCGGCGCAAACTGCGGATGATTTCCCGATTCACCGATACGATGCAGTCGAAAAAATAAAGCGGCAGTTTCCCCAGTTGGTAATAAACCCGCTCCCGAAAGGTGTTGATGACCCCCCAGCCGTGCACCGTGGTCATCAGCTTGAGGTGGGGTCGGCGGCGCCTGAGTAACCAGCCCCACCAATCGGTTTTGTAATCGTGCGTATGCAGAATATCGATGCCGTGTTCATCCAGGTAGCGGCCCACCCTGGCCCGTGCCACCGGATCCAGCTGGCTGGATTCCTCCACAAAGGCAAAATGTTCGACCCCCATGCGGCGGGCCCGTTCCGGGATTCGAAAATTGGCATCGATTTTTTTCTTCAAGTAAAAAAGATGCATCTCAATCCGATCCCGGTCCACATAAAAGGGCGAATTTAAAATGGTCTTATCCGGGCCACTGATATCCCCGCTGGTGCAGCGGAGATGCATGACTCGTATGGCTCTGTTTCTCACCAATGTGCCCCCTGCTGATCAATAATCCGGGCCAGCTTCCCGGCCAGGTGAATGATGTTGTACTTTCCCAGTGTTCCTTTGTCCGCCGAAAATGGAATGGTGCCCTCCGCCTGCTTTTCCCGCCAGCACCGGCGAATAAATTGTTGAATAGCCCCCTTTTCGGAAACGGCGAAATGGCAACCGGCTCTGGTTTGTTGCAAAATTCGCTCCACTTCCCCACCCCGGGGCCCGACCGATAGAATGGGCCGGTCCATGGCCAGATAGTTGTACAGCTTTAATGGGACAATAGCATGGCTGTTAGCCGAATCGTAAAGCAGCACCAGGAGCACATCTGAACGGGCTTTGAGAAAAGGAACCGCTTCGAAGTTGGGCATCTGTGGCGTGTAATGCACCCAGTTCATGCCCCTCCGCTGCAGTTCGGACCGGGCCCGGGGCGAGATGTATCCCACCACTTCCAGGCGAACCGGAAGGCCTTCTGCACGCATCTCCTGCAGGTACTCCAGGACCGGCAGGTAAGGGAATTGATCCTTGTCCAGGTAACCCAGATAGCCCAGGGTCAGGCTGTGCGGATCGGGATGGTCCGGGCGGGTTTCTCCGGCGGCGTCCTCCGGATCGTACCCGTTGGGAATCACCTGAACCCGGTGCGAATTTACCCCGAAAACCCGCCGGTAAATCTCCCGATTGGCCGGCGTGTTGGCCACCACCACATTGCTGGCGTTCAGAAACGTTTGTTCCAGCCGGATGGCCAACTGCCGGTGAAGGGGGGTGGGCGGGTTGAATTTCTGTTTTTTCTGCGTCCACAGGTCGCGAAAATCGGCAATCCAGCGAACACGTTTCGTGCGCCGCAGCCACCAGCCAACCAGATGCACGCTTTCCGGCGGCGACGAGGTCAGCACCACCTGAATATTCAGCCGGGCGAGTAGCCGGTGAGCCCTCAGCAGCGCAGCGGGCACCCAGTGTGCCCAAAAGTCGGGTAGGTAGAGCAGCCGCTGCAGCCGCTCACGGAGTGCCTGCCGGCCGGTCAGTCGGGAGAACAGCTTTAACGGATCGTCCGGCAAAGCAGGAACCCGGAAAATTTTCAGCGTCTCGGGGAACTCCCGTGCCTGAACCTGCCGGGCAATTTCGGTTTGCCAGGTGGAGGTCAGCACCACCGGTTCAATGCCAAAGCGGGGCAGATATTTCACCAGCTTCTCCACCCGGCGGCCCCCGGTCTCCGGAAACACCGGCGTGACGATCAGCAAACGCCTCATGCGCCCCCCCTGGGTGCAACCATGGCCCCCGAGCTTTGCCCGGAGAAGGATTGCCACAGCAACTTCAATTCATGAAAGGAGAGTAGCTCGCTTTTAAACAGCAGGACCAGATAGCTGGCCAGCCCCAGCGGGTACAGCACAATAGCATAGAGCGGAGGCAGTTGAACAAACAGAATACCCAGAGGGAGCAGCACCACCCCCACTCTGAACACCGTTTTCCATTTAATGGCGTAACGAAAGGCCACTGCAAAACACACCATACCCAGGCTCAGGCGGGAAAACTCGCCCATGGCTGCGGCAAAGCTAGTGCCAACCGAGGCCAGCTGGGGAATAAGCAGAAAATTGAAGCCGACTTTGACCACGCAGGACAGGGTAATAATGCCAGCCACCCATTTCTCCCGGCCGCTGGCATTCAAGGCCACTGAATAGGACACGTAGAGGAAGTAAAAGGCCAGAGCAAAGCTGAGAATCTTTAATGCAGGAATCGATTCCCGGTATTCGGCGCCGAACAGAAACAGGACAATCGGCTCGGCAAAGCGGAAAAAAAGCACACACAGGGGGATGAGCAGAATGATGATGAACTTTTCGAACTGAAGCACCACCCCCATGAATTCGCGCAGGTCCTTCCGGTAGAGGAATGAGAGCGAAGGAAACAGAACCTGCCCGAAGAAAAGAGGAAACATCATCAGTGCGCCGATAAGGCGATAACTGGCGTTGTAGATGCCAACATCGTGAAAGGAGGCCATTTTGGAGAGCATGACCGTATCCACTTCCGAAAAAATCTTGCCCATTATGCTGATCAGGGCAAAAGGGAGGGCCCGGCGGATCAGCCGAAAATACTCGCCCAGCGCCATTCGCGCGTCCCAGCGGAAGCGAAACTGGCGAAAAGCCAGCCCGTAAAAAACGCACACCAGCAGGGCCTGATAGCCGGCAATGGACAGCAGAATCCAGCTCAGGCCATTGCCCAGGAAAGCATTCAGCGCAATGAGGGCGAAGATGCCGCTGGTCTGGGCCAAGGAATAGCCGGCCTGCCATTTAAAGTTTTCCAGCGCCTTGAACAGTACAATCACCACATCGGAAAACGTAAGGGCAATGTAGGCCAGAGCCGAAATCATGACCAGGGTAGAAATCCGGGCCGGATAATCGAACAGCACCAGCGATCCACCTAATACAGCCAGAAAAACCGCTGCAAGACCCAGCTTGGCAAGGAATAGATTGGTAAAATAGTACTCGATCTGTTCTCGTCTCCGCCGGCGGGCCACTTCCCGAATCACCACGCTGTTGAGGCCCAGGTCCATCAGGATGAAGTACATGGCCGGCAGGGAGCGGGAAAGACTCCACACCCCGTAATTCTCCGAGCCCAGATAGCGCACCAGCAGAATCCCCTGAAACAGCAAAATGATGCTGGAGTAAATGTTTGCGCCGAACAGGTAGCTCAAATTCAGCACAAACCGCCGGAAGTTAAAATTTTGTCCACCCAGTGGATTCAACGTCTCTGTTCCCTCAAATCAACAGTGCCTTAGCCGTTTTGGATGGTTGATGCGGCCGCTTTCGAACCGGCGCGCAGCACCAGATACTTGTGTTTTCCCGTGGCCCCCCGAATAAACGGCCGGTGGTAACAGATGCGTACTTCCATGCTATCCTCCACATAGGCCGTTAAAATTCGTTTCATTTTCATTTCCAGAGCGGAGGGCAGAGGACCGTTCATCGTTTTCAGGCACAGTTCGAGGCTTGAGCCATCGCAGACCACCTGAAACTGTCGAACTCGGGAAGAGACATCCCAGATGATTTCGTCAATAAAAAACCTCAGGTCCAGGATTTTTCCTGACGGGGTTACCACCTGGTCCTGCTCCCTGGCCTCCACAGTGAGGATCCGTCGAAACGGGCTCCCGCAGGTGCACGGGTTTTCGTCTATCCAGACCCAGTCGCCCAGATCGTAGCGAATGAAAGGCATGACGTAATTTTTCAGATCCGTAATCAGCAACCGTCCCCGGCGAATACCTTTTCCCACCGTGCTCACATCGCTTAATTCCACGAGGTAGCGCTGTTCGTCCACATGGTAGCCCTTGCCCTCCGGACACCGAAAGGCAATGTTCATACATTCGGCAGTACCGTAGATTTCGGCAACCTTTACCCCGAAGGCATTCTTCCAGAAATCTTGCTGGTGCTCATAAAGCGCTTCGCCGGTGGTCAGGACATGGGTCACCGGCAACCGGGCTCCTTTTTGGTAGGCCAGATGAAACAGGTTGTCCACCGACGAAGGATAGCCGGAAATCACCCGGATGTTGCAGTCATGGATGAGCTTTAAAACCTGGTCAATATTCTTCCGGCTGATGGCAAAGCCGTCCACACGAAAGCGATACGGACTTTCCTTCAAAATAAAAGGCGACTCGGCTTGGAACGGCCGGGTATGCCCTTTGACGATCAATTCCGGTGCATGGTAAGGCAGCCCCAGTTCCATGCGGTACAGACTGCGCCGGTAATGCTCGTACGCGCTGGAGCGCAGGTCTTTAAAGAAATGAAACGGCGCGCTCGTCGTGCCGGAGGTGCGGTCCTGCAGGGCGTATTTTTGCCAGTCGCACTCCGGGGGCAAAAAGCCCTCCGGAAAGGCTGTACGCATCTCCTCGCGTTGAGCAAGCGGCAGCCTGGCCAGAAAGCTGTCCAGATCTGTGGGGAGGGAAGGTGAGAGCGCGCCAGGCAACCGCTGCCGGTAAAAAGGGATGCGCCGGGCGGCAAAATCGGCCAGCCGGTGCAGGGCCGCCAGTTGATGCCGACGGATTTCTGCACGGGGCAAATTTTCGAAACGCTTCAATTGGACAAGCACATGGAGATGGGGCAACAGCCTGAGCCGCTCCTGCCAGCTGATCTGCAGTTCCGGATTGATCCGTCTTTCCGGTAAAACAAACTGCTTCAGGCGATCTGCAAGTCGTTTTCTCATCCGTTTATCCTACTGTACCTGACTCACATACTGTGTTTTCCCCGAAGGCAACGGATCGATGTGTTTCACCTTTTTGACCCGGATCTCCACTCCCTGGCCGGCAATGGGTTGCAGGCTCTGTTGTATTTTCCTGGCCACCGCGCGGGACCAGCGTCCGGCGGGAACAATCCGTACCTCCAGCAGGCGTCCCTCCACACAATGCACCTGGAATTGTTTCACCGCCACAATATCCTTAAAGAAATGGGGGAACAGGGTCGGGATGAGCAGGCGGCCGTTACGTAGCAGAATGGTTTCGTTCTTCCGGCCAACAATTTTTTCGAAGACCGGCAGCGGCCGGCGGCAGGGGCAGGGTTCGGGGGCAGGCACCACCAGGTCCCCCGTGCGGTAGCGAATAAATGGCTGAGCCAGATTCCGCAGATCGGTAATCAGCAACTCACCACAGTTGTCCTGAGCGCCATCGACTGGCAGCACTTCAGCCACCACACTCTCGCTGTTCACATGGTAAAGCCCCGACACCGGGCACTGAAAAAACAGGGCGTTGGTTTCCCGTTGACCGTAAAAATCGGCTACCGGCACAGCGAATACCTGTTCTATCTTCTGCCGGTGCAAGGGTAAAAGCGTCTCGCCGGTGGTAAAAATCGCCTGCAGGGCAGGGGGCCTCACGCCCCGCGCTTCCAGATGCAACGCATAGTGATAGATGGCCGAGGGGTAGCCTTTCAGAAAGGGCGCGGGGAGCCGCTTCAACAGGGCGGTCAGTTCCGCCATGCGCTGTTCGTCTAGGCGAAAAGCATCCAGAAAATATTCCCTGGCCAGCTTCCGGTGCAGGCGCACCTTCCAGTTCACCGGCTTTTTCATGTCGATGGGCGAACTCCAGAAATAAACCATCGGCATCCCGCGGCGAAACCCGTACCAGGCGTAACCGCGGTAAGCGCTGGCCGCCGCCCAGGCTTTCTCTAACTGGGAATGAATGTAAAACTGAACCGGTTTGCCGGTAGACCCCCCGGTATTGCTCAGGCGCCGACGGTGCCGCAGATTCGCCGCAGCCATCTCTTCCCGATGTTCGCGCAGCACTTCCTTGTCGATTGTCGGAAGCGCCTCTAAATCCTCAACAGATACCAGCTGTTCGGGATGAAAACCGGCTTCATCGAAACAGTGGCGATAGTAGGGGCAATTGACATAGGCATGCCAGAGCAGGCGCCGCAGGGCAAGCAACTGGAACCGCTCCAGGCGCTCGGCCGGCCAGTACTGCGTTTTTTCCAGCAACCTTAAAATCCGACGGCTTTTCCCCGCCCGAGGCACTCGAATCTCGGACAGCGGATAAAGCACATGAAAGTAAAGCCGGGAATAAACCTCACGCCACATCTACCAACTCCTCCCGCCGTTTTACCCCGGCAACCAGGTGAGCCAGGGCAGCAAAATACAGCCACATCAGCACCAGATTGCCCGGGGCAACAAACATGTCCACCAGCATGTGAATGCTGCTGGCCAGTAGCGCCAGCGCCAGAGCCAACCCCATGATCGACAAGTCATCGTTCCGGCCCCGTAAGTTACCAAAAGCGCGAACAATGGACCCCCACAAAAGCCATAAAAAGCTAACAATGCCTAAAATTCCCATTTCCGACCACACCAGCAGGTACTGGTTGTGTACAGTGTGGAGCCACTCATGAACCTGCAGGCCGGGATAGTAAAATTCTTTCATCACAAACGGGAATGTATTGGCCCCGATGCCCAGAATCGGGTAAGCCTGAATCATGTGCCAGGCAATGGCGTTCAGGTAAATTCGGGAATGGGCGGAAGCATCGTCGAAATGCAGCCTGGCCAGGATTTGCTGGTGGAACACGACACCCAGCAGGCCCATCAACAGGCCGATCCAGACCAGGTAGCGAAAATCCAATCGTCCCCGCAGGACCAGAATCACCAAAAACAGGCCGTAAGCGGCGGCCGCACTGATCCAACCTCCCCGGGAAAAGCTGCCCTGCAGCATGAGCAGGCTCAGTCCGGAGCACAGCAAACTGGCCAGCTTTAGCCTGCCAGCCGGACCCACCACAAAGTAAGCCAGTAGCAGGACGCTGATGGGGGCCATAAGCTGGGCAAATGCGTTGGGGTTGGAATAGGTGCCGGAAAAGCGGAAGCCTCCCAGGGCAAAACCGCGGCCGGCCAGTTCGAAAAGAAAAAAGACAAATTCCACCCCCACCAGGACACACAGCCCCATCACCAGAACAGAAATGGGTGAAAGGGTGGCAAACAGTCGGCGGAAAAACCAGTAAAAGCCGTACAGCTTGACCAGCTCGAACACCAGATATAGGCTGGCGGTGAGGTTGACACTGTTTTTAATCGAAAGGAGGGCAGCAAAGGCCAACAGGAGCATCGGGACGTCCACCTGCCGGTCGAAAAAAGCGGTCTGTGGCGCCCGGGCTTTAAGGCGGGCGAAATGGCCTTCCAGATAAAAAACGGCCACGATCAGGCCGGCCATCACGTCCATGGCGGATAGATTAATGCCGTCGCTCCAACTGCAGCCGTAAACCAGGCTCAGATATTTATCCGGGTTCAGCACAATGGTAATAAAAAACAGCCCCAGCAACAGCCGGAGCCGGTGCTGGCTTACCAGAACCAGGCCGATGCTGATCAGGCCGGCGGCCAGCACAATCATGCGGTGAACGCCCAGCTGTTGGACGGCCAGAAGACCCAGACCGATCGCCACGCCGGGCAACACCCAGAGGGCGTCCCGCCAGACAATGCGTTTGCTCTGCGTACCGGTGGTCATGGTCATTTCCAGATGCTTTTCATGCCAAACAAGCGTTTCAATTGCTCGCGGCGGACAAAACGATGGTTGTCCGGGTCCACCAGCCGCGCTTCCCTCCGGAAAAACGGCGCCAGATACGCCCGGGCCATGGCCAGACTTCCCCGCACGGGCGGATCGGCCGGCAGGTAGCGCAAAAACTTGGCCCAGAAAAACAAGGGATGGTAGCCGCACAGGTAGGCCGCTCGCCCCAGATTGTGGTACAACCCGAGCTTACTGCGCCGCTGGCCCACCCGCCGGAAGTGAACAAACTGAACCTCGCTCAAGCGCCTGGCCTCCCAGCCCAGACGGATGGCCTGAATGTTGTCCAGAATGTCCCATCCGATTTCCGGGACCAGACCGCCGATTTGCTCCAGACAGCGCACCCGGTAAAATTTGCACGGGCCGTGGGTCTGGAAACGAGGACCACCCACCACCTCCGGTTCTGAGCGATCCACGTAAACCATATCCCCGCTGGCAATGCCCAGCCGCGGGTTGCGCTCGAAGATTTCGATTAACCTTTCAAAATAATCTTCCCCAAAAGTTACATCACCATCCACACGCGCCAGGTAATCCAGCTCCTTTAGCGGCAGGCGGCGAAGCCCCAGATGGAACACATCGTCCCCGCCGGGGGCCCGATAGCCCCGGTCGGGCAAGCAGACCAGCTCGATCCAGGGAAAACGCCGGGTCCACCGGCGAACAATTTCCCGGGTGCCATCGGTGGAGCCATCGTCCACAATCACCCAGCGCACCGGCTGCACCCGCTGGCCAGCCACCGCCGAAAGCAAGCGCTCGATGTAAGCCGCCTCGTCCTTTACCGGCGTCACGATGGCGTAAGCAGGTCGTTTCCGGCCCTTCCCACCGGCCTGAGGGTTCGCTCTGAATGCTACCTGCTGTTCAGCGCTCATGGCCAGGACTCCCTTTTCCGCACCTGCCGGCACACCATCGCTCCGGCATTGAGCCGTGCAAGCCATTTCAACTGAAAACAAAATCGTTTGTTGGACCGCACCCATCCAGTACAATGAGCAATGCCCACCAACAGGAGGTAGAGGGCTCCCAGCCAGAGAGCCAGAATCAAGAAAAATTGCCAGCGGGTAAAGAAAAACTTCCCGAACCGGTACCGCATGAGCTGGATGAAGGCCAGATGGAGACCATAGCCCACCAGAGGGTAGCGCCCGAACACACGAAGGGGAACAAAGCCAGCGGCACCGGCTGCCGGACGGGTTGTAACCCAGCAGAGCAAAAACATTCCAGCGCCCCAGAGCAAATAGCCCGGCTGAGGGGGCATGAAGGCCCCACCCACCTGCAGGCGGAGGGAAAGTCCCGGTGTGATGGGCCACCACAGCCAGAGCCCCAGGCCGATTAATAGGGCACAGCCCGGGCCGAGCACCAGGCTCTTCTCGGTTAGTTTACCCTTGCCTCCGCCCAGCCAGCTGCCCAAAAGCATTACCCCGAGCCAGGGGAAGATCGGGAACCATCCATCGA
>RFHE01000019.1 GCA_003696445.1 Calditrichota bacterium
AAAAAGGGTTCATTGGCTTGCCCTTTTTTCGGACTTTTGCCCATTGCTTGCCAGCAGAATTTCTTCCAGTTGTTCGGCCAAATGCTGCGCTGAGAATCGTTCCAGCGCTTCGGATCTAGGTCGGCTGGGTTTGAGTCGGCCGGCGATTAATTGCTGGAAAAATGCCCTCAGTGTTTCCGGCCGGCTGCTGTAGGAAACAAAGCCGTTTCCCATCTCTCTCACCAATCGTTCGCCCACGCTTTCCGGTTCGACCACCGCCCAGATGGGTCTGCCCGAGAGCAAATAATCAAAAAATTTGGCTGGCACCTGAATGGTGGTGCCCGGCTGAAGCAACAACAGCCAGTCTGCCTGATGGAGTTGGTTCAAGATTTCCAAATAGGGCCTGGAGGGCAGAAAGGCCACCTGTTTTTCCAGGCCCAGCGATTCCACCAAACCGTGCAGATAATGCAATGCCTCATCGAGGGGACCAATAAATTCCAGGCGCACACGGCGGCCAGCCTCAGGATAGCGCGCCTTCACCTCCGCCAGGGCCTGCAGAATAGGCTCCGGGTTCCGCTTTTTGTACAGGTTGCCTGTGTGCCGAATGATGAACTGGCGGCCTGCAGCGGCCTCTTCTTCCCTCATCCGGCCATTGCCCAGCAACACTTTCATCTCAGGGTCAAAACCGTTGGTCAGGGTAAACGCCCGGCTGGCTAATTGCGCAGTACCGTAAAACTGTTCAAAGTCTTCTCGCAGGTGGTCGGTGTTGTAAATCAGCAGATCAGCCTCCCTGACCGTCTGGCCCTCGAAAACGTCATCCAGCCGGTGCTGCAGGCGCTGATAAAGATGATCCCGTTCCCGCACCCACTGGCTGCGCGCCCAGGGATCGCGAAAATCAGCAATGTAGGTAAAGCGGAGCCACCGGTGCAGCCAGTTGATGGGCAAATGCGGCGAATGCGGGGGTGAACTGACCAGCACGTAATCGATGCGATGGTTTCGGATTATCCGCCAGGCCTTCCAAAAAATGAAAGGAATCCAGCCGTTGTACCGATCCGGATACTGGAGAATTCGGGTAACGAGTTCCTTGAGTTCGAACCACCACCCGGAGCCGGATTTTGAGGAATGTTCCGATTTGCTCGAGGAGCGGCCAGGGGCCGGCGCCTCGGCTCTGCCAGTGCGACCCAGCCTTCGTTTCAGCCAGTCCCAGATTTCGAAAGGATCCAATTTGCCTGTGCGGTAAACCCGCACCGAATCGGGGAGATAAACGCGATAGTCTCCGCGTGCATTTGGGAAATAGTCTTCCCTGAGGGTAAGCACAAATACCTGCCAGCCACGCCGATGTAAGTATTTCATCAGCTTGGTCATACGCTGGGTACCAATGGCGTCGTTGGGAGGGAAATGAGCCGTTACGAACAAAATGCGTTTTGCCAAAGCGATCCGTGTAATCTAATTCTGTTTGGTATTCACACTGGTTCGGCTGCAGGGGATCAGCGGGTGTACACCATTTTAATGGTTCGCTTAAACTCGGGCGTATCCAGAGTCAGGTAGTAGATGCCGGAGGCAACCGGATGACCGCTGGCATCGGCGCCGTCCCACTGTACATTGTACTGCCCGGGAGAAAAAACCTGATTGACCAGTTCCACCACTTTTCGGCCCACAGCGTCATAAACGACCAGCCGGGCCGGGCCCGGTTTCCCGATCTCGAAAATAATGCGCGTCCGGCCATTAAAGGGATTGGGATAGTTCTGGTGAAGGACAAAGGTGCGCACTTCGGCAATGGGTACAGTCACTTTTACCAGGTCCGGGTGCACATGGAGCGTGCCGTCAAAATCCCGGCTGGTCAACTGGTAAATGTAGGTTTCGCCGGCTTCCACATTGCTATCCACATAGCGGTAATGACTGGTGATATTGGTGGTGCCCTTCCCGGGGATGCGGGCAATCTGAGCCCGGACGGGATCGCCGACCTTCCCACGGAGAATTTGCCACTCCATGTTATCGACCTCGGAAGAGGTTTCCCATTCCAACACCACCCGGTTCCCTTCGGTATGGGCCTGAAAGGTGGTTAAAAATACCGGCAAGCTGATGTCGCTATTAAAGGCAAAAGGGGTGCCCCGATTGTCGCCGGGTAGTTCGCCATAGGCAGTGGCAATGTCCGATCCGTCGGCATCGTAGTCGATGCGCCCGAACAGGGTTGGCGCCGTCCAGGAGACTGTGGTCCCCTGCCCCGGAATCACGTTGAACTGGTCCACCAGTGTATCGGACTTGAACAGGGCAATGGCATCCTGCCCGCCATCCAGAGCAACATCCTTGTCGCCCTTATTGGCCACCAGCGGTGAGTATTCAATCCCAAACTGATTCTTATTGTTGGCCACCACGTAATACCCATTAGGGTCGATGGTGCCGGTGAGCGCCAGATTGGCTTTAGGTACCGGGTTATTATTGTCGTTGTAATTGAGAAAAAATCCTGCCATGCTGATGGTGAGGGAAGAATTGTTAAAAATTTCCACATAGGAAAATTTCTGATTCTGCCGGGCATTGACTTCATTGATCTTTAGCGCTTGCAGCTCAGTGGGCACCACATCGATGAGATTATACCACACCTCGCTGGGAACCGGCGTGGTATTCTCGGCACACACCAAAATGTCGGTTGTGGCATTGGTAATCTGATAAGTGGTTGTGACGTTGTTAAACACATCGCTGCCATTTTCAATAATGGGCGTCCAATCGCTCGCGGTAACATTATGCAGGTTAGCTTTGTCCAGGGCCACATACTGAATGATGTCGGCAGCGGTGGCAAAAATGTAAAGTTTGCCGTCGGTTCTGTTGACCGTAAGCGCCCGGCGCGTGGAATTTGAAGGGGCTTCCACATCATAAGCGCGCCAATTGCCGGCCGTGTTACGATGGTACAGCACAAAGGTTGGCGTTCCGGTTCCCTGTTTCACGATGGCGTAGAGGTTATTGTTTTCATCGCGCACCATGTTAACGTGATCATCTGAGGAATGGTTGAAATTGCGCACCGCCGTCTCTTCCACCCAGTTGGCGGGATTGGTGGGATCATCCAGGTCGTTGAGGCGCAGAAAAAAGAAATCGTTCTTGGTATTTTCCGCCCCCAGAACGCCAATGTAGTTTTGTCCGTTATAGGTAAAGGCAATAGCGTCGGTGAGTCCCGAATTATTTACGGCACTGAAAATATTAATATTCCCCGACCAGGTGAGGCCATCGTCGTGACTTACCTGACAGAACAGCCCGCTGGCGGTCATAAAAAAAATGAAAAGGTCCCCATCCAGGGCGCGCGTTAATGAAGGGGGATTTTGAGAGGGCGATGAAGAGACTCCGGTGGGTGTGACGGGAAACTCATTATCCAGTATCCAATGCCCCCCGCTATAACTGAAACGAAAGAATTTTTCATCCTTCCCATACAAAATGTACAACTTGTTGTTGGCATTATCGACGTACATATCGGGGCGATTGCCGCTGTTGA
>RFHE01000199.1 GCA_003696445.1 Calditrichota bacterium
ATCTCTACCCGAATGTCGTTGAGCGCATCCTCGGCCACATACCGGCTCTCCGCCACCACCACCGCGATAGGCTCGCCCACATGGCGCACCTTGTCCCGGGCCAGGGGCACCTGGGTCCGCTGATGAAACTCGCAGTGTTCGGCCGGCGGTGGGGGTACCAGCAACGGTCCCGGCTGCCAGTAGTCGCCCAGGTCGGCGGCGCAGTAAACCGCCACCACCCCGGGCCGCTGCCGGGCGGCGGACAGGTCAATGTCCCGGATCAGGCCGTGGGCGTATTCGCTGCGGTAGAAGGCCACCTCCAGCATGCCGGGCAGGTGAACATCGTCCACAAACAGGGCCCGGCCGGTGAGCAACCGGGGGTCCTCGTTACGCAGAATAGGTTTGCCGAAATAGCGTGTGCTCACAGTTGCTCCTGCCTGTGTTTGAAAAAACAGATCGGCTTACCGGCCGGCCCGCATCCGCTGGGCAGCCAGCCGTACCGCTTTAATGATGTTCAGATATCCGGTGCAGCGGCAGAGATTGCCGCTTAGGGCCTGCCGAATGTCCGCTTCGCTGGGATCGGGATTTTCCTCCAGAAAGGGAATCAGGCTGAGCAGAAAACCCGGCGTGCAGTAGCCGCATTGCAGGGCATGGGCCTCGCGAAAGGCCTCCTGAAGCGGGTGCAGGCGCCCATCCGGGGGAGCCAGACCTTCTACGGTGGTGATTTTCTGGCCGTCCGCCTGCACGGCAAACAGCAGGCAGGAACGGACCGGATCGCCGTTCAGCAAAACCGTGCAGGCACCACACACCCCATGCTCGCAACCCACATGGGTACCGGTAAGCTCCAGCCGGTGGCGAAGAAAATCGCTCAGGAGCATTCGTGGTTCCACTTCGGCCTGAACGGGCTGGCCATTGACTTCAAGTTCAATGGAAATTTTTTCTTCCGGTGTGCTGTGCATGGGGCACAAATGCCTGTGTCCTTTCAGTTAATGCCTCGTTTCTTCCCGACCTGGAGTGGTGAGAGTGTATCAAAAAAAAATTAATTTTTCAAGGCTTAAAATCGGTGATTGTTCAAGCACTTGCCGGCAGAAACCGATGAAAATGCTTCCAGGCACCCGACAGGCCGTTCTCAAAAGTCTAGGTGGAGGCTGGCTCTGATGGGCGCCTGGGACGACATGTTCCTGCTCGGTAATCGAAAAAGCGAAACGGATTTCTGCCCATCCAGAGCTAAATTCGAGAACGGCAGGCAGGGAAAAAGTAGAACCTCTACAGGTGGCAGGGAAGAGAGGTATGGCACTTTACGAGGAATGGGTTGCTCAGGGCCACCGATTGTTTCGCTGGCGCGGGCAACTGCCCTTTGTGCTGGCACCGCTGTTTCTGCTGGCCCTTCGGGAAACGGTGCAGGCAGGGCGGTTCCCGGGACCAGTTTACCAGGGCTTTTGCCTGTCGGTGGCCTTTCTCGGTCTGGTGGTTAGGGCGCTGACGGTGGGATTCGTCCCGCCGGGCACTTCCGGCCGAAACACTCGGAGCCAGGTGGCGGAAACGCTGAACACCACCGGGATGTATTCCCTGTGCCGGCATCCCCTTTACCTGGGTAATTTTTTGGTGCTGCTGGGCATGGCCCTGTTTACCGCGCGCTGGTGGGCGGTGGTCATTTCCGCCCTGGCCTTTTGGCTGTATTACGAACGGATCATGCTGGCCGAAGAGGATTTTTTGCGCAAAAAGTTTGGGGAGGCGTTCACGGCCTGGGCCCGGCGCACCCCGGCGTTCTGGCCCCGATGGCGCAACTGGCGGCCACCGAGTCGAGCCTTTTCGCTGCGCAAGCTGCTCCGCCGGGAATACACCGGCCTGCTGGTTTATGTGGGCAGTTTTACCGTTTTAAAGCTGATGGCCAATGCATTTGCCACCGGCCGATTGGGCCTCTCCCTGCCCTGGCGGATTTTCCTGATTGCCGGGTTGGGGATCTATCTGGCACTTCGTACCGTGAGCAAAAAGACCGACCTGTTGCACGGATGATTGCCATCGCCTGGGGAGAGCTGGAACGCCGATTTAAAATTTTTTTCTTGCGCAATCGGCGTGTGGAGCCTAAATAGAATTCTCAGCCAGAGTGCAATGAACCGGCAACCAACCTGTAGGCAAATTATGAGCAGCGACGTAAAAACTTCCGTAAACCGCAAAACCAAATCGGACTCGAAAAAGCAGGTCCGCAAAAAAAGCATTCGTTTGAACCATCGGACGTTGAGCCGTGAAGAGATTCTGGCCGATTACCGCCTCTGCGTGGCCAGTCGTCATGCCAGCGTGGTGGGCCGCAAGGAG
The DNA here is from genome assembly GCA_003696445.1 of Calditrichota bacterium. Lineage (GTDB taxonomy): Bacteria > Calditrichota > Calditrichia > RBG-13-44-9 > J042 > J042. The sequence continues at coordinate 2,296 of RFHE01000199.1, forward strand.
GTGATGGGCGGGCGAGCCAAGTTCGGCATTTTCGGCGACGGCAAGGAAGTGGCCCAGCTGGCCCTGGCTAAGGCCTTCCAGAAAGGGGATTTCCGCTCCGGCTATTACCGGGATCAGACGCTGATGTTTGCCCTGGGCTGCTGCACGCTGGAGCAATATTTTGCTCAGCTCTACGCCCATGCCGATGTGGAAGCCGAACCCATGACCGGCGGCCGGCAGATGAACGCCCACTTTGCTACCCGCCTGCTCAATCCCGATGGAAGCTGGAAAAACCTGACCGAACAGTACAACTCTTCGGCAGATTTGTCACCCACCGGCTCTCAGATGCCCAGGCTGGTAGGACTGGCCTATGCCTCTCGCCTGTACCGGGAACTGGAGGACTTAAAGCGCTTCACGCAGTTTTCCCGCAATGGCAATGAGGTGGCCTTTGGAACCATCGGCAATGCCTCCTGTGCCGAGGGGATGTTCTGGGAAGCGGTCAATGCGCTGGGTGTGTTGAAATCCCCGGCGGTTATCGCCATCTGGGACGATGAATATGGGATTTCGGTACCTAACGAATATCAGATTACCAAAAGCAATCTTTCCGAGGTGTTGAAGGGCTTTCAGCGGGAGCCGGGCAGCCGGGAAGGATTCGATATTTACACGGTGAAGGGCTGGGATTATCCCGCGCTGGTGGAAACCTTTCTGC
>RFHE01000200.1 GCA_003696445.1 Calditrichota bacterium
AGCGATTTTTTACAGAAAGCCCAGCTCCAGCTTGGCCGCTTCGCTCATCATGTCCATACTCCAGGGTGGATCCCAGACCACCTCCACCCGGGCGTCCCGCACCCCGGGCACTTGCTTCACTTTTTGTTCCACCTCGCCGGGTAGCGTGCCCGCGACCGGGCACATAGGCGAAGTCAGCGTCATCCGAATATGGACGTTGGCTTCGTCGTCGATGTGAATGTCGTAAATCAATCCCAGCTCGTAAATGTCCACCGGGATCTCAGGATCGTAGCAAGTTTTAAGCACTGCGATGATGTCTTCTTCCAGCTTCTTTTTATCGATCGTTTCGCTCATGACTCTCTTGCGTCCTCTGGTTAATCCCCTACCTCACACCAATGCCGGAGGCGCCAAAAAGTTCACCCAACGGGTGGCACGCCTGGTGCAATGGATTGTTTTACCCTATTCGGTGCTTACCGTCTCTTTTTTGTTTTCCAGCGCGGCCTGAAAGGCATGCCAGGCCAGGGTGGCGCATTTGATGCGCGTGGGGAAATCCCGCACCCCGTAGAAGACCACCAGCCGGTCCAGTTCGTCGGCATGGGCTTCGGGATCCAGCTCGCCGGTTACCAGCCCGTGGAACAGCTCGAACAGCCTGTTGGCTTCGCGGACCGTTCGCCCTTTCAGCAGCATGGTCATCAGGGAAGCCGACGCCTTGGAAATGGCGCATCCCACACCGGTAAAGCTGACATCGGCAATGCGGTCGTTCTCAATCTTCAGGTACAGGTGAACTTTGTCCCCGCACAGGGGATTGTAGCCTTCCGCCTCGTGCGTGGCGTCCGGCATATCGTGAAAGTTTCTGGGATTCTTGTTATGGTCCAGAATGACCTGCTGATACAGCTCCTTCAGTTCAGCCTTCATTGGAACATGCCTATGACGGTGTGTAGTGCTTCGACCAGTTGATCGATTTCTTCTTTACAATTGTACATGGCCAGCGAGGCCCGGGAGGTAGCCGCCAGTCCGAAGTGGTCCATCACCGGCTGGGTGCAATGGTGCCCGGTCCGGATGGCCACCCCCTCGTGGTTGACGATGGTCCCCACATCATGGGGATGGATGTCCTTGAGCACAAAAGAAATGACCGCTGCTTTAGCGGGGGCATTCCCGATGATCCGCAAACCGGAAATGCTGGCAAGCCGTTCGGTGGCATATTGAAGCAGTGCTGCCTCGTGGCGGGCAATTCGGGCCAGACCGATGCTCTCCAGGTAATCCAGGGCGGCCCCCAGGCCGATGGCGCCGGCAATGTTCGGCGTGCCGGCTTCAAACTTGTAAGGCAACGCGTTGTAGGTGGTTTCCTCAAAGGTCACCCGGCGGATCATGTCGCCCCCACCCTGGTAAGGCGGCATCTTCTCCAACCAGTTTTCCCGCCCGTACAGCACCCCGATGCCGGTGGGGCCGTAAAGCTTGTGGCCGGAAAAAGCCAGAAAATCACAGTCCAGGGTCTGCACATCCACCGAAAAGTGGGCGACCGACTGAGCGGCATCCACCAGCACAGCCACGCCCCGGGCGTGCGCCCGGGCAATGATCTCCTTAATCGGATTGACCGTACCCAGCGAATTGGAGACGTGGACCACGCTCATCAACCGGGTGCGGTCGGTCAGGTAGTCATCCAGGAGGTCGATGCGCAGCACGCCACGGTCGTCCATAGGTAGCACCCGCAGGCGCAGCCCATATTGCTGGCAGGCCAGCTGCCAGGGCACAATGTTGGAGTGGTGCTCCATTTCGGTAATCAGGATTTCGTCCCCGGGCTGGCAGCCGGCCCTGGGGAAACAGCTGGCCACCAGATTAATCGCTTCGGTGGTGCCACGCACAAAAACAATCTCTCGTTCGGAGCGCGCATTTAAAAACCGCGCCACCTTCCGGCGGGCCTGCTCATAGGCCTCGGTGGCTACCTGGCTTAGATGATGCACCCCGCGATGAATGTTGGCGTTTTGAGACCGATAGTACTGCTCGATGGCCTCGATAACCGCAGCAGGTTTTTGAGTGGTGGCGGCGTTGTCCAGATAAACCAGCGGTTTTCCATTGACCCGGGTCTGCAGGATGGGAAAATCGGCCCGAACGCGGTCAACATCCAGGAGGTCAGGTTGTGTGTGGACTTCGCCGGCCTGCATGGAAACAGCTCATGCTTCTTTCATGGTTTTCAATCGCTCAAAGAGCAAACCATCCAGCCTTTCGCGCAACTGTTCCAGGGTCACATTTTCCAGCACATCGGCCAGAAAGGCGTAGCGCAACAATGCGCGGGCGGTTTCGGCTCCCAGTCCCCTGGCACGCAGGTAGAAGTAAGCATCCTCGTCCAGCTGGCCGATGGTTGCTCCGTGGGTACATTTCACATCGTCGGCAAAAATCTCCAGCTGAGGTTTGGCATCAATTTCACAGTCGTTGGTTAACAACAGGGTCTTGTTGGACTGCAGGGCGTTGGTTTTCTGGGCGCCACGGCGGACCAGAATCTTCCCATTGAACACACCCCGCGCACGGCCGGCCAGAATCCCTTTGTAGAGCTCGTTGCTGAAACAATTGGGCATGGCATGGTCGATAAAGGTGTGATTGTCCACCAGTTGGGCACCATCGCCCAGATAAACACCCCACAAGTGTGTTTCACAATGTTCATCGGCCAGGCGCACGTTCAGGTTGTTTCGCGCCAGCCGGGACCCGAAATCCAGGTTTACCGAGGACAGATAGGAATTGCGCGCCTGCACCACCTGTGTCCAGGAAATGTGGTAGGCCGATGTGGATTCGTCCTGCAGTTTAATCCACTCCAGGCGGCTATCCGCACCGACCACAATTTCGTTCAGCACGTTGGTGAAATAGACCGATTCCTGCTGCGCCACATACGACTCGAAGACCTTGAACTGGGCATTGGGCTCCAGCACAATCAGATTGCGTGGATGCACGGTAAATTCCTGTTCACCGGGCAGGGAGAGGTAGAGCACATGCAGCGGCTCTCGGACCGCCACATTTTCCCGCACATGCAGGAACAGCCCATCGCCGGAAAAAGCGGTGTTCAGGGCGGCGAAGGGTTC
>RFHE01000201.1 GCA_003696445.1 Calditrichota bacterium
CGGCCATCGGGGGCAACCAGTACCAGGGAACCATTCCCGGGCAGCCCGAAGGCACGAAGGTGAGCTATTTTGTCCGCGCCATCGACAATCAGGGACTGCAGTCGGTCTCCCAGATTTTTACCTACACGGTGGTTTCCACCACGCCGGGCGGCCTGCATCTACTCATCACCGAAATTGCGGTAACGCCCACCGATGGCGAGTTCATCGAAATTCACAATCCGACCGACCAGGTCATCGACCTCTCCAATTACTATCTGACCGACGCCACCTTTGCACCCAACAACACGTTTTATTACAACATTGTCACCGGGAGCAACGCCGGGGGCGGGGATTTCGGCGATTTCCATGCCCGCTTTCCTGAGGGCGCCACTATTGCTCCCGGCGAGTTCCAGACCATTGCCCTGAACGGTGCCGGCTTTACGGCCACCTATCAGCTCAAGCCCACCTACGAACTGTGGGACACCGATCCCTCTGTGCCCGACATGCGCGAAGCCCTGCCCGGGTCAATCAACAATCAGGGCAGTCTGACCAACAGCGGGGAGGTGGTGATTCTTTACTTCTGGGACGGCCAGAGCGATCTGGTTCAGGATGTGGATTACGTGGTCTGGGGGGACAAGGCCGAGGCGGTGGACAAAACCGGGGTGAGCATCGACGGGCCGGACCCGGACAACACTCCCTCCACTTATTTGAACGACACCCCCATCAGCGAGCAGGTGTCCGTGTCCAGTGCCGATCCCCATGCCGTTGGCGAGAGCATTCAACGCACCGTGCTGGTGGAAATTGGCGAACGGGAATTCGGCGGCAACGGGATTACCGGCCACGACGAGACCAGCGAGGAGCTGTCCGCCTCCTTTGTAGCCGCGGCGCCCAATCCGGGTAGCGGGCCGGTGGTCAGCGGACTGGCCGACGGCAGCGGACTGGCCAGCCTGCCCTTTTCCAGCCTGCCGGGGGACAGCACGCTGGATGTGCCCCTTCTGCTGGTCGGCACCGCCCTCAAGCCGGTAAAAACCATTCAGATCGATCTGCCCCTGTTCTGGGGCTGGTCCGCGGACGCGGCCGATGTGCTGCTCCAGGGGCCAGCTTTTCAGCAGGCTCAGGCCGCTGTGAGTGTTGAGGAAGGCGTCGTTAAACTGCTCATCTCCAATGTCAGTCTGGCACAGGGGGACAGCGGCACCGTGTTGCTGAAAAACATGACTACGCCGCAAGACTCCATCCGCTCGCTGTTCTGGATTCGTACGGCCGGAGAAGGCGGCAAGCTCAAATTCATTTCCCGCAGTCCGGAAGTAGCCATCAACAACGGCAACCGGACGCTGATCTACGATTTGCAGACCAATTCGGCCAACTTTACCGATCGGGTGGTGGTGCGCGGGGTGACCACCATCGGCTCGGGATTGCTGCGCAAGTTCTCTTCTTCGGGCGATTCGCTGACCACCGCCTACATTCAGGACGAATCCGGCCGGGGCATTAATCTGTTCCGCTTCGGCATCATCGATCCCCTGCTGCAGCGCAACAATCTGGTGGAGGTTTCCGGCTTCGTCACCGAGTTTAATCTGGTGACCGAAATCGAATACGATCAGATTCGCTTGCTTCAGGAGAATGCACCGCCGCCGGATCCGGTGGTGCTGAGCAACCGCGAGGTCAACTCGCCCAAATGGGACGGCACGTTGATTCAGACCCGCGGCGTGGTGGTGGACAAATTCTCCGCCGGCGGGGGCACCACCCTCATCATCTCCGATGGCCAGGGAACCACCAATGTGCGCGTGTGGGACACCGCCGAGCTGGATTTGCAGGACATCAAAGAAAATGTAGCCATCATCGTGGAGGGTGTCGGAGGGGTGTTTGTCTCTAGCCGGAACGATACCATCTACCAGGTGCTGCCCGCCTACCAGGACCAGATTCGGGTGGACCCCACCTACCAGCCCTCGCTCAGCGATGCCAGCCTGGAGGTGGATCCCTACCCGTTCGTGCCCGACCAGGCTGAGAAAATTCGCATTCGTTTCAATGCCGCGGCGGTGAACAACCATGTTACCATCCGCATTTTTGACCTGGGCGGCCGGCTGGTCAAAACGCTGGTTGACGAAGACGTGCAGCTGTTTCAGCGAACCGTTTTCTGGGACGGACGAAACGACCTGCTGGACCGGGTGCCGGTGGGCACCTACATCTGCCTCATGGAGGTTCAGGAGCCGCGCAGCGGGGCACGGCGCACCTTCCGGGCGCCCATTGTGGTGGGCACGCTGCTGAAGCGGTAGGCGAGGGGTTGTGAACATGTACCGGGAGAAGATGACCATGAAAAGACCGATTCTGTGGTTGAGTTTGATCTGTTTGCTGGGGGTTCTGTGGGGACAGGGAGGTGCCGGGGTGTTCGACGATCGCTTTCCCAGTGCCCGTTCCACCGGAATGGGCGGCACCGGCGTGGCCCTGAGCAACGATGTGTGGGCGGCCTATTACAATCCGGCTTCCCTGAGCCTGCTGGAAAAACCCATGTTCGGCAGCTCCTACCTGCGCCTGTTTAATGCCAGCTTTCTGCGCAATTTTTTTGTGGCCGGAGCCTATCCGCTCCCCCGGCGCTACGGCACCGTATCGCTCAGCGTGCAATATTTCGGGGTTAACTACCAGGGCCGGGACCTCTCCTCGGAATACACCTTCAGCCTCTCCCACGGGTTTTACCTGATCAAGGACATTCACACCAGCCTGGCTTTCGGCTATTCGCTGAAGTTCTACTATTGGAATCTGGGCCAATCCCTCCAGTTCGGGGATCTGGGAAGCAGTTCCACCTTCGGGCTGGATCTGGGCTTTCAGGCCTCGGTGTACAACCGGACCTACGTGGGGGTGTACGTGCTGAACGTGAACGCACCGCAGATCGGGGAGGTGGCGAAAAACGACCTGCCCCAACGGGTGGTGGTGGGGGTGGCCTACCATCCTTACGATGGGGTAACCACCAGTCTAAATTTTAATCGGTTGATCGGTTCAGAGAAAAATCAGGTGTGGGCCGGCGCCGAATTCAATGTGTTTCGGTACCTGTTTTTGCGCTTTGGCGGCACCAGCAATCCCAACCGATTTTCCACCGGTCTGGGCATCCGCTATGGCAAAATTCAACTGGATTATGCCCTGCTTACCCACAGCGAGCTGGGCGAAACCCATCAACTGGGATTCATGGTTCTGCTGCCTTGAGGTCTGCCTGAACCGTTGGCAAAGGGCAGCGAGGTCACGAAAATAGAACGTTCGACAGTGACACAGGGAAACATGAAGGACAGCGTTGAGTGGAAAGGGAAGCGGCCTTGCCCCGGGAGGTTGGCTTCCGGTGCGCAGCGGGGTAGAGGGATCTGGATTATTGTCCTGAGTTGCCTGCTGGTCTTTTCCACCGGAATCCAGGGACAGAGTGAACAACCGCAGGTCGCGCCCGGCGCCTATTCCCCCCAGCACCAGCTGGATCTGAACAACGCCAGTTACGAAGAGATTGCCCGCCTGCCCATCCCCGCGGAACTGGCCGAACGCATCTACGAGCGCATCGACCGCCAGGGGCCCTTCACCAGCGTGTACCAGCTGCTGGACATCGAAGGCATGACCGTGCCGTTGTTTTTGAAGATCAAGCCGCTGGTGCGCATCGAGCCGTACATGCCGCAATCCGAGCGCGAGGAGCGCATCGAAAACCTGTATTTTCGATTGGAGCGCTGGGAAGGCAACGAAGGCAC
>RFHE01000020.1 GCA_003696445.1 Calditrichota bacterium
CCGGGAGGGGCTCACATTGTTTCACCAGGGCGGGGGCCGTCCGAGGCCGATCTGCCCCAAGGCGAAGCGAGCGGGCTTTGCTGATGGGGACCCTCCTGCTGTTCTGCTTGCCCCTGGCGATTGGCGCACAACCCGCAAGTGAGCCGATTCCTTCCCCGCCGGAAATCTACCGCCACTTGCTGGCGTTAAAGCCAGATCCAGACCGGGTGGCCCGGGTGGACGGGTTGGTCTTGGTTCGCGAAGATGCCCGTTTCCAGCTGCAGGAAGGTTACCTGGCCCTGGGTCGGCCTCTGTTCGGGCGGGTGCAGGCGGCCTTCTTCTGGGGTAGCGGCCGATTCACCTTTTCCCCACGGGATACGCTGGAAAAGGCCAACCTCCAGCGCCTGTTCGGCACCGATACACTCCGCCTGCCTTTCCGCCAGCTCTATCTGTTTTTCGACGATACGACGCTGCAGGAACTGACCTCGCAACTGCGCTTCAGCGGTGGAAAGGTGGCTTCCAGCGTGACGGCCGATCTGAAGTACGTGTTCAAATATCTTGAATCCAGCCAGCGAGAGCATTTGCCGGTGGCCTTTGTCCGCAGCCTGCTGGATTCGACGGCCAGCGGCCTGTTTTACGCCCACTTCAGTGACGTGGTCTTTGAACCCTATTTTTTTGAAATCAATCCCTATTCGGAGGAATCCGTTCGCTTCTACCGGCGGGATCTTTCCACATCGGTGCGCTATTTGAAGGAAATCGTCTGCCAGTATCCGGCAGGGAAGAGGGCGGGTTCCGGGGCCGACCTGGATGTCCTGAATTACCACATTGCTGTTCAAATTGACCCCGGGCTGAATTTTTCGGCACGCGTTCAGCTCTGCGCACGGCTCTTGCCGGAATCGGAACGGTGGATTTACTTCTGGCTACAGCCGGACATTGAAGTGGAGGCGGTCAGCGACTCCACGGGCCGCCCCTGGCCGTTCTGGAAAGGGGACAACAGCGCCCTGCTCTGGATTCAGCGTCCGCAAAGCCCTTCCAGCGACCGGCCCCTTTGCCTGACGGTGAAGCTGCACAGCAAACGTTTGCTGGAGCGGCGGGGGGACTGGATCCTGTTGCGCTCCTCCAGCAACTGGTATCCCCGGCACCGGTTTGAGGACCTGGCTACCTACCAGCTCGAATTCACCGTGCCGAAGCAGCTGGAACTGGTTGCCGTTGGAGGTCTGGTGGATTCCGCAGTGGTCGATTCCCGGCGCAGGATGCGCTGGGAAACCGAAGGGCCCGTCCGCGCGGTGTCTTTTAATCTGGGCGAATTCCGACGACGCATTTTCCGCCTGCCGGGGCTGCCCCCCGTGGAGGTGTTGCTTTCTCCCCGGGCCCATTTTAACGCTGGCCGGTCGCTGTTGCGCTTTCGGGTGCTCTCCGGCCGACACATGGATGTTCAGGTGGGCCGGGATGTCGTCCAGAGCCTGCGCTTTTTCACCAGACGATTCGGCCCGCTGTCTGTGCCCCGGCTGGTGGTTTCCGAAATCCCCACCTTTTCCGGGGAAGCGTTCCCGGGGTTCATTCAGCTTTCCTGGGAAACCTTCCAGTTTACCGAAAAGACCGGCCTGGATGCCATCTTTCGGGCTCACGAGGTGGCGCATCAGTGGTGGGGCATCGCCGTGGCACACGCCAGCTACCACGACCAGTGGATCAGCGAGGGGCTGTCGGAATTTTCCGCGCTGCTCTATCTGGAACGTCTGAAGGGCCGGGCCCGGTATCTGAAAGCGCTGGCCGGCTGGAGAAAGCAGATTCTGGGGGCCCGCCGCAGTTTCCTGAGCCGGGGCATGCCGCCCGGGTCCCTCTGGCTGGGCATCCGTAACGAAAGCTATCAGACCCGCGGGGATTTCTACCTGGTGGTGCACAAGAAAGGGGCGTGGGTTTTCCATATGCTGCGGATGTTACTGATGGATCCCGTCTCGGAAAACGACTCCCTGTTTACCGACCTTTTGCGACGGCTCTACCAGCGGTTTCAGGGACGCCGGGTGAGCACTGCGGCGCTGCAGGCCCTGGTGGAAGAGGTCAGCGGCCAGCCCATGGACTGGTTTTTCCGCCAGTGGGTGTACGGCTATCGGATTCCGGCATACCGCTGGGCCTCCCGAATCCAGGCCAGGCCGGACGGCCGATTCAATGTCCAGTTCCGGGTGATTGAGGAAACGGGTTCGGTCCCCTTCCGGGTACCGGTCTTGATCCGGCTGGTTTTAAATGACGGGCGGAGCGTGCGCGTCCGGCACTGGCTGGAGGCGGGGCAAACGCGTTTTCAGATTGCCGATCTGCCGGCCAGGCCGGTCAAAATCGTGATGAACGACCTGGAGTCGGTTCTGGCTCGCTTTCACAAAGTGGGCTGGTAGCCGGGAGGAGGCACTCAACGCACTTTGACTTTCCAGCGCCGGGGCTGCTCTGGTACGGCGTTTACCGTGAAGCCGATCCGGCCCAGAATCAGGCCCTCGCCGGTGACGACATCCACCCGCCAGCGCCCCGGCCGGATGTTCCGCTTAAACGTGTAGCCGCGGTAGCCGCCCTGCCGCCCTCCCACAATCTGAAAACTCAGCTCGTCTGTGGTTACCCAGGTGCCGTTCGGTTGCCGGTACTGCCAGCGATGGCGAACGGCCTCCCGCAGCCGGGTGGGTGCAAAGACCGCAGTGAAGCAAAACACCGTGTCGCCCGGCGCCAGGCGAAAGGGATCGTCGTCGGTGCGCCAGACCTGGTACCAGCGCGGTGCCTCCATGTAGAGCAGAAATCGCTCCCCCTGCCGCTGAACCCGGTGAAAAACACCCCCTTCTTTGAGCGACAGCGGTACCGGCGGAACAAAATTGGCTGCGTAGAGCACGATCATGAGTACCAGCAGCACTGCGTTTACGGCCAGGACGTTGCGGTAATCCCTTGCCGTTGCGGCCAGCCAGCGATTGCGCAGCAGGTGCACCAGGCCGAAACACCACCCGTAAGCCAGTAATCCGGCAGCCAGGTAGCTGCCCCAGCCCATTTGCTTCAGCACCATGGGAATGAGGAAGGTGAAAAAAGCCATGGTGGCCAGAAAAAGCAACGTCATCTGCAGCAGCAAATTGTTCAGCCGGTCTTCCAGAAACTCGTTGGCCACCATCAACAGAAAGAGCAGGCCGACGAAGAGGAAAGTTTTGCTGAAGGAAGCGCTCTGGAAATAGAATACCACGTAGGCACTGAACAGACCGCCCAGGCAAAACTGTGCGCCGAGCACAAACCAGGGGGAGTATTTTTCCCGCACAGGCCGGGAAAAATAATGGCTGCGGGACAGGTTAATCAGCACAACACAGGCCGAAACAACCAGCAGGTAAAGGGCCAGAATCAGGTTGTCGCTCAGCCGGTCGATCCGGGTCAGGGTCAGGCTGTCCCAGGCGAAACCACCGACAAAGAATAGAACGGGAAAAACACTCTCGTAGCGCTGGTAAACCTGCCTGGCCGACTTGAACAAAAATTGCAGCCTTCTGGCGATTAATTCAGTCAGCAAAGCAACGCCTCTTTCGTTTTTTTGTGACATGACCAGCAGAGGGCGGGGCCGCTCCGGAAAAAATCCCATTTTGCACCGCCCGGCAGCAGGCAGTATTTTACCGGACCCACTGGAAACGTCCAACGCAGGTGCAAGGGGCAACCAACAAAAACGGGTCGGGTGCGCGCAAATGAAAAAGTTTTTTTACGGGATTCTGTTCATTGTTGTTTTGATTGCTGCCGGAGCCTGGTTTACCTGGCAGCAGATTTTCAGTCCAAACGAATGGGCCCAGCAACCGCAGTCCTCGGGAGAGGAAGTAGCCAGCGCGGCACCGGCCCGGCCCACTGGTGGTAGCCCATCGCCGGAGCTAGCTCGGCCGGGAAAAGCCCCCGTTGCCCAACCGGGCAACCAGGCCCGCCAGCCTCGCACGCCCACCTCGGCCGGGGCGCAACTGGCCGAAATGGTGAAGCGAAAGCAGGCTGCGCTGGCACAAACCGGTTCGGTGCGCATTACTCCTCAGGAAATCGATCTGGCCATTCGGGCCGGGTTCGAGGCCCGCTTCCCCGGCCAGGGCAACCTGGTGCTGAAACAGGTGCAGAGCCAGATTGCCCCGGATGCGATTACCGTGAATATGGTGGTGGATGTGACTCGCATCCCGGAAGAAGATCTACCCTCCCAGTTGCGGATGATGATTGCCTTCATGAAGAAGACGAATCGAAAGGCTCTGGAAAATTTTTACCTGCAGATTAAGGGAAAACCGGAAGTGGTGGACGGCACCCTCCAGCTGGACCAGGCGGCGCGCCTGCGCATGGGGCAGTTCGAATATCCGCTCAACGATTTGTTGAAAATGTTTACCGGCAGCGAGCGCCTCGAACTCTCTTCGCTCCAGAGGCTGGATCGGGTGCATGCGGTGGAATTGCAGCCGGACCTTCTCATTGTGCGCTGAGCACCGGCCTGCGCCTCCGGCAGAGGGTGAATAGGCCGATGCCTCCTGCGATCCTGGGCAAATTGCTCACCTTCAATCCTGGGCCCGTTGCTGCGGTGCTCTCGCCCCGTTTTTCAGTTCTCCTGCGGTTAACGCCTCCCGGAAGCGCGGTCCCAGCGGCGTGTTCCCGGGCAGGTCAAGCCCTTTCAGGCTATCCATTCTGTCCACCTCCGGCCGTTCCTTCCCGACTCGCGATCGGATGGGTTTCGCCGCTTCGCACAAAACCGAGACTTTTCCTGGCGGCCTGGTGATTTCCAGCTTTAACCCATTGAATTGCCGCCTGCTAACGGCTACTTTACAGCTCAGGGAAGCCGGTGAAAATTAAATGGGAGGTACTC
>RFHE01000202.1 GCA_003696445.1 Calditrichota bacterium
CCTCGGAGGCATTGATGAAGCCATACTTGCTGGGGGTGATCTTTTCTGCGCTGTCGGTTTACGTCTGGGGATTTATTTTCTGGAGTAGTCCCCTGCCCTACCATGCCTTCAAGCAGAGCACCAACGACAGTGAAGTGCAACAATTACTGGAAAATTATTTCCCCGAGGATGGCCTATATGCCGTGCCCGGGATGCATCATCCGCCGGAAGAACTGGCCAGGATGCACCAGCAAGGTCCGCGGGCATTGCTGCGCCTTAAACACGGCGGTGCCCCATTGCCCGATCCCAAAACGATGGCTCTCGGATTGCTTCACAATCTGGTCATGGCCGCCTGGTTTGCCTTCCTGTGCAAATTGTTGCTTGGCGAGGTCAGCCGGTATTTTCAACGCGTGCTATGGATTGTCCTGATTGGCCTGGCGGGGGCTGTGTTCGTCCTGTGGGGGGACACCATCTGGTGGTATCAGCCCTGGTCCTTTCTGGTCGTGAATCTTGGTTATCATCTAGGAGCCTTTTTCATTATGGGGCTGGTGCTGGCTTATTTTCTGCGCCCCGGCAGCGTTACCTCATTGGGCTGATGCCCGCGGGCAGTTTGTCAAAATTCATGTAATTTCTGCACCTGGACGGCCGATGGTTTTAGGGGAAACCACAAGGAGAAGGCCGTATGGACCTGCTGCGCAAACTTGCCCTGGACCTGCTGGTAACGCTGCTGATTGCGCTTTCCCTCTGGAAACCAGCCAGTGGGCTCATCATCGGGCTCAGTGCCTACATGGTGCTGATGGCGCTGTTAAAAATCGGTGTGCTCACCTCTCCTTCGCTGCTTCGGCTGGCCTATGGTGGGAAAAATGCCGCGCCGCCGCTGGCGTTTCATCTCCTGTACGGCACCAATGTGGTCCTGTCCGCGGTTGCCGGCCGGTGGTGGTGGGTAGGTTTGTGGGCCCTGATCTGGTTTCTTTCCTTCCTGGGCCTGCAGAAAGCCAGCAGAATGACGGCCAGTGTGCCTGGCAAGGCAGGCCATCGCTCGCCCGGAAAGAAACGGGCCGGAGGCGGCAAGAAGAAAAAACGTCGCCGATAAAGCTCGGCGCCCGCTGAACCCAAATCCCCTGCCAGTTCCCGTCGCTGCCCGGAAACCGGCGGCAAGTTCCGGCCTGATGCTTCCTTGCATGGCTTGTTCGGGGAAATATTTCGTTCTGGAAATCGGGCCCGGCGTCCCTTATTTTTCGGTGCCCGGGAAGGGCGGAAATTCACGCAGATGTGTAGGACGTCGGGGTGTTTCGGAAAATTTCCACCAATCACAAAGTTCAATTTTTCCGCAACTGGCTGGCCAGCCCGGGGACCATCGGGGCGGTATGGCCAAGCTCTCGCCAACTAGCCCAGCAAATGCTGGCCGAATTAAATCTGGCTCCCGGCGAAGGGATTGTGGAACTGGGGCCAGGTACCGGGGCCATCACCCGGGAGTTATTGCCCCACCTGTCCTCACCTGCCCAGTACCTGGGAATCGAGCTTTCTTCTCAATTTCTAATATTACTCAATGCCCAGTTCCCCGATCTGAAATTCGTTCAGGGCGACGCCCGGGAAACCCATGTGCTGGTTGAACAACACCTTTCCTGTCCGGTCAAATATGTGCTCTCCAGCCTCCCTTTCAGCAATCAGACGCCAGCCACCCAGCAGGCCATCATCGAGTCCATCAGCCGGTGCCTGGCACCGAACGGGCTGTTCCGTACCTACCAGTATGCCTTGGCCTACTGGCTGCCCAGAGCGGTGCGATTTCGGGAACTGACCAGCGCCATTCTTTGCCACCAATCGCGAAGTACCATATTAATTCGCAATCTTCCGCCAGCATTCGTGCTTACATGGACAAACCCTGCCCCATCCCTAGGAAAGGCACAAAACAATGGTGCTTAAGCGACCTTTTTTTTAAAAAAACAAACCGTGGACTTCGGTAAGATTTCAATTCCAGTTTAACCTAAGGCACAAATGCGGTATATTTATTCACCCATAAAAATAGGAAAAATCAAGTAAAAGCCGGTATCGCAGGAAGCCCATTAAAAATCTAAATGGATCGGTGGCTCCAGTGCTATTTGGGCCTGCTTCAACCGGAAGATGCCTTTAAACTCAAAATGGCCTTATTGGGAAAGGACCAGCAACAAGTCGAATCAGGGTTGTCTTAAAAGTCAGGTAAATTGTATTTTTATGCAAGACAACGTTTTACTAGCACTAAGTTCAAATCGACCTATCCCCCTCTTACCACGAGAGGGTGGAAAGGGAGTGAGTTCCCTAAAAACAAAGGATTACAAGGCAACTTCATTTGGTTGAAATGGCTCTGTTTTTTAGAGATTTCAACAGGCGGAGCCGCAGCTTTTGTGAATCAGTAAATCCAATACTTTGTAAACATATTGACTTTGTTCTTCTTAAACAACCCTTAGGGGCGCCGATACAATTTGTCGCACAACCAAGGAATTCAAGTCCGCATGGCACATACTTAATTAAGGAGTAAAGTTTATGTATATTCCCAAGCTTTTGTTACGGCAGTTATACACGTTCGGCAGTTTGCGAAATGTGGAAGGGGGCGTTCAGTTTTCCATGAAGAATCGCCTCAGCGACGCCCAATTAATCGGAGTGAACGCTATTAAATTGAATGGCGACACCTACAGGGCCGATCAAATTACCCTAAAGATGGTGGATGGAGAAAAATTTTCCGCTAACACTATTTCCCCGGCTACCCCCCTGCCTCTGGCTGTAGGGCGAACGCTGGACGTGTTTATCCCCGCCCAGCCGTTGCCGGAAGGCAAGCACAGCATCGAAATCGACATTCAGACCCAGCCGTTCGGCCGGCTAAAATTTTCGGTGCAGGATGCCATCTCCAAAACCGAGGTTGCCATTCCTCGCATCCCCCGCGATGAGGTGGACAATTATTCGGACAAAATCATCAAGACCCGCCAGAAATACGTTGAGGAACACACCGGGGTTAAGCTGCAGCACATCATCCATTATTCCTTCGATCCCCATGTAACCAAGGGCAACATCGAGAACTTTACCGGCGTGGCCCAGGTCCCCATTGGATTTGCCGGGCCGTTGAAAATTAACGGCGAACACGCTCAGGGCGAATTTTTAATTCCCCTGGCCACCACCGAGGGCACCCTGGTGGCATCCTACAACCGGGGAATGAAGGTGCTGAACCTGTCCGGCGGGGTAAAATGCAGCGTGGTGGACGATGCCATGCAGCGGGCGCCGGTGTTTGTTTTTGAGGATGCCCGTCAGGCCCGCGATTTTGTGCGCTGGGTGGACGAGCACATCGACAAGATCCGCGAAGAGGCCGAGGCCACCTCCAGCGTGGCTAAATTGAAATACATCGACAAATACCTGGCCAACAAGTTCGCCTATCTGCGTTTTAATTTTCTGACCGGCGATGCAGCCGGGCAGAACATGGTGGGCCGGGCCACCTTTGCCGCCTGCAGCTGGATTCTGGATAATTATCCGGGGGTAAAAAAATTCTACCTGGAATCCAACTTTGCCACCGACAAGAAAGCCTCTCAGGTCAACATCATGCGCACGCGAGGCAAGCGGGTCACCGCCGAAGCGACTATTCCCCGCGAGCTGTTGATCGAACGCATGCGGGTGGAACCCGAGGAGCTGGCTTACCATTACCAGGTGGCCAACGTGGGCTCGATTCTCTCCGGTGCCAACAACAATGGCCTGCACTCGGCCAATGCCATTACGGCCATGTTTATCGCCACCGGTCAGGATGTGGCCAATGTGGCTGAGTCCTCGGCTGGCCTGGTCTATGTGGAATTGACCGACAACCGGGATCTGTACATCTCCATCACCATCCCATCGCTCATCGTCGCCACCTACGGCGGCGGTACTGGATTGCCCACCCAGCGGGAATGTCTGGAAATTCTGGGCTGCTATGGAAAAGGCAAGGTGTACAAATTCGCCGAAATTGTGGCTGGCGCCGTTCTGGCCGGCGAAATCTCCCTGGCTTCGGCCATCTCGTCGCTGGAATGGGTCTCCAGCCACGAAACCTATGGACGCAATCGTTAAAAGGAGACACACACCTATGGCCATTACCGTTGAACTGGAAATCAAACGCAACTTCGATGTGGATTGCCCCTTCGACAAGGTCTTCGACGTGCTGGCCGATGTGCCCTATTCGGTGAGCCACTTTCCCAAGGTGGAGCGCCTGGTGGATCTGGGCGAGAACACCTATCGCTGGGAAATGGAAAAAATCGGCGTGCAGAAATACCACATTCAGACCATTTATGCCTGCAAGTACATCGCAAACAAGGAGGAGGGTACCATCGAGTGGCACCCGGTGGAAGGGGAAGGCAATGCCCTGGTGAAGGGACGCTGGAAACTGCTCGGTTTTAACGGTGACACCAATATCGATTTTTACACCTACGGCAAGTTGACCGTCCCTCTGCCTGGATTTTTGAAGATGGTGATAGCCCCGGTGGTGACCAACGAGTTTAATAGCCTAGTGGACCAGTACATCGAAAACCTGAAGCAGACCTTTGCTAAAAAAGCGCAGGAATAGCCGGCGCTCAGGGCGTGCGGGTGAAC
>RFHE01000203.1 GCA_003696445.1 Calditrichota bacterium
CGCCCAGCCAGCTGCCCAAAAGCATTACCCCGAGCCAGGGGAAGATCGGGAACCATCCATCGATCAACCAGTGTTGCCACACAGAGGTTTGCCCGGCCACCGAATGGACCGGTTGTCCATCTAATCCCCACTCCAGCGGGTAAGGCGTGTAGCCGAGCTGGTTCTGCAAAATCGGGGTCAGCGCCACCAGCGCTGCGGCCAGAAGGAGCCGCCAGCGCCCCAGGTGGCGGACGGCCAGGTAAGTCAGCGGCAGGTACAGCCCGATAGCGTAAAGCACTTCACAGGAAGTAAACGGCCAGATGCGCCAGATGGCCAGATCGATGGCGGCGCCAAGGCTCATCAGCAGCGCCATCCGCTTCAGGAAGTGTGCCAGTTTGCGGTTGCGGTATGTGACAGAATCGGTCACCATCATCCCGGCGATCAGGAAGAAGAAGATCGGGGCCAGCGAGCCCACCATTTCGCCCCACAGCGGCCAGGGCGGGGGCACAAAACTGACTGCGGCATGGCCAAACATCATCAGCACCAGGGCCAGCCCTCTCAAACCGTCCACTACCGGATCTCGATCTGCCAGCGAGGGCGGCAGGAGTGCACCTGAAAACCGCCCGGCAAAGCCGGTTTGCGGCGCTTCAGCTACCCCGCGCCCCCATCGATCGTTCAACCGATTACGCATTCAGCGCCTCCTCCCGCCTGCCCAGCAGGGCATACACTTCCTGCAACATCAACTGGTTGAGGTCCTGCGCCTCGCTTAAATAGCGGGCACGTTTCTGCCGCCAGAGGCAGCGGCGATCGGGCATTTTCAGAACGGCTCGGGCGCGGTCCAGCGCCTGCCGGACACTGGTGACGTGCCAGCCCAGGCCGTAAACTTCCGATTGTTCCTTCAGGTAACCCAGCGTGTGGGAATAAAGAAAAATCCAGGGTACGCCCAGCACGCCGGCTTCGGCAGCCATGGTGGCCCCTTCGCCAAGGTACAGGTCGCAGAAGGCCAGGAGGTGGTGAATGTCGCCCGGGGGCAGCTGGAGGGTTTTTCCGGCCAGCGCGGGGATGGGCCGCTCGCTGGACACCACTACCTGCGCGCCCCACGACTCCAGCCGGCGCACAAAGCTCACCCGCTGGGCGTCGTCCCGAAAAGCCTGGTAACCCACATCGTGAATGGCATCGCTGGCTGAAAATTTGACCAACACCACAGGTTTTTCCCCATCCAGGTTCAGGCCGTACAACACCTCCGGATTGGCCTGAAAATAGGCCGGCGCCAGATAAGCCAGTTCCTTGGTCCCTTTAAAGCGAACCACCCGGGGCACATGCAGGGTATATTGAAAGCCACTGGGAACGAAAATCTTCCGCACAAATGGCTGGAACAACACGCGGTACTGCCAGAAAAACAGGCTGCCCGCACGGGGCTCGGTATCGACCAGGCTCACAGTGGGACAGCGGCTCCAGAAAGCCACCTGGTGAGCGTAAGGGGATCCGAAACTGATCAGCACGCGGGGCTGGATCTGCCGGCAGAGCCGCCAGAGGCGGAGGCTGATTTTGACGAACCCCAGGGCCTTTTCCAGCACGGTGTCGAAATGCCCCAGATCGTGGTAAGCGAAACCGTAGCGCTGGAGCAATTGGGCCATGTTATCCCGGGGCCGGGCGGCCAGGACCACCCGAAACCCTCTGGCCTGCAGGGACCAGATTAAATTTTTGAACAGATGCACGTCCGCCGGGTGACCCAGATCGAACAACACGGTAGGACCGGTGGCCCGACCGGCGCGTTCGGCCCATGCCGGTCCTTCCGTCGCGACCGGGTAATCCAGCAACACCTCAGGTTCCTGGAGGCCGATGTGTTCCAAAACATCCATGGATGGCTATCCGCTAATTTTCTCCCGTCCCACGGCATCGAAATGTTTTACCGATCCCAGAACCGGAACACCAAGATTGGCTTCCACATCTTCCGGCGTGCGGATAGAGGGTTTGAGCAATTCGCTGCCAAACGCCGCACCCAGGGAAACAAACCCTCCCACCAGCACGGCCAGAATCACATTCAAGCGCCGGTTGGGACTCACCGGATCCACCGGCACAGACGGCGGACTGATGATCTTAATGTTCACCCCTTTTTCTGCCTTGGCCAGCGAAATACGAGCCTCTTCCCGCTGCTTCAACAAAATGGAATACACTTCCTGACTTTCCTCAATGCCCCTGGAGAGTTGCTCCAGTTCGAATTGCTGCTGGGAAAAGGCCTTGATTTCACGCTTAATTTTTTGGATGTTCGCTCGCAACACAGCTTCTTCGGACTTGAGGGCCTGGATTTCAGCCTGTTGTTCTTCGATAAAGCGCCCGATTTCCTCGTGAATTTTGGCCCGGGTGGCTTCGATTTCGTGGGTTAAATTCACCACCTCCTCGTAGTAGGGCGTAAATTTTTTCAACAGGGCCTGCCGCTGAATTTCCTTCTGGGTAAGGTCCAATTTCAGCTGGTTGATGTAAGCCAACCGGGAGGAGGCGGTGGGATCGGCGGCGGGCAGAGCAATGGATTCGCCGTTCCGGTAAGCGCGTTCCAGCACGCGCAAACGGGATTCCATCGCAATGCGCTTGGCCCGCACATC
Organism: Calditrichota bacterium; assembly: GCA_003696445.1. Taxonomy (GTDB): domain Bacteria; phylum Calditrichota; class Calditrichia; order RBG-13-44-9; family J042; genus J042. The sequence continues at coordinate 2,583 of RFHE01000203.1, forward strand.
GGTGAATTGCTTTTCGAAGTCCGCCAGCTTCTGGTACAGAATGCGACCATATTCGTCGGGCATGGCCAGCCCACTGGCCGCCTGAAATTGGGAACGGCGCGCCTCCAGCTCGCGGAGTCGCTTCTCAGCCTCCTGTATCTGCTGCTCCACAAATCGATACCGGGAGTTCTGCTCAAACAGCTCCCGCCGGTAATCCACGTAGTTGCGAATGACCGACTGGACAATCCGCGCCGCCATCTGAGGATCTTTGGACACGTAGCCAATCTCCACCACGGTGGCATCCTTGGTCGGCTCGATGGACAGTTGCTGGTAAAAATCTTTAATGATTTCCTCCAGCAGCACCGAATCGGGCAGGGCTTTGTTTTCACCGGTCCGGTAAAGAGCCATCAGCCCCACCTCGCGGATCACCCGCATGACTACCGGTCTGCTGCGCAAAATTTCGATTTCGGAGTTAATCCAGTTGTGCCGACTGTAGTCCCTGTCCAGATCCATCCGGAACAGCAACGCCTGTTCACTGTCCACCTGCCGCTGGAGCAAAATTTTAGCCGTGGCTTTGTAGGAGGGCTTCATGAGCAGCGTACCGATGGTGACCGTCCCGACGATAGAGAAAAACAGGGCAGCGATCATCACCTTGTGCTTGAAGAGTACCTGTAGAAAATAGCGCAAGGGGATCTGTCGATTGGCTTGATTAAGTTGCATGCCTTTGTCCTGCCTTTATGCGTTGCGTTTTGTTCTCTCGGTTGACTATGCCGGCGTTCCTTGCGCCGGAAACTTCCGCCCTGCCAGGCCGCTTACCCAGCCCGATGGTTTCACCGTTCGATTGACCGGGGCACAGCGAGTTCTGCCTGCCATTGTTGGGCCGCTCCGGGGGACGGCAGGTGCAAAAATGCACGGAGCACCTGAACAAATTTCAGTAGCATCCAGTCCCGGTGCAAACTCACCGCCAGCAGCCGCGGCACCACCCACTCGGCCACCGGGCAATCCCCGGTGTACCCGTACCGCTGGTAAGCATCGCTGATGCATTTGTGCCACATGGTGGAGGCGTCAATGCCAACACGGTAAAGGGCCCTGCGGAAAGCCCGCCGCGTGCCTTCGTCCTGGAACAGGAGTGGCAATTTAAAAAAGTGGTGTTCGGCCAGCTTAAAGAATCGGGGCACCTGAATGCCCTCCGGACGCCAGTGGTCCACCAGATTGGCAGCAAAAGCGTGTCGCCGGAACAGATGGTGGATGGCCGGCATGGCCAGCGGATCGGTGCTCAGGTAACGATTCATCAGCAATTGATCCAGGGCACGCACCGGCCCGAATTCCAGGCGATTTTCCCTGGCCAGATCCACCGAATCGCCCACCGCCTGTTTGACCGGGCTGCTGAATAGCCCGTACAGCGGCCTCTGCACGGCCAGGCAGCGGGCGCTCAGGCTCAGTGCCTGCAGAAAGGGATGCCCGCGGCCCGGTTTCGTCATGCGCTGTAACTGGTCGGCCGCCTCGCGGGCCCGCTCCAGATAGCGCGGTTTAAGGACCTTCAACAGGCCGCCTTCCAGAGCGGAAAGTAATTTGCCGAAGCGAAAGCTGAAAAACGCCATGTCCGCACCGCGCACCGCTCGCAGCACGCGAGGGGTTGGCAGGCTGTGGGCCAGATCCACAATCACCGGCAACGAACGCCCGACCACCCGCCGCACCTGGGCCACCGGCAATGGATTGCCGAAGGTAAAGGCGACCAGCAGGGCATCCAGCTCATTCTTTTTTCTGGTCAAATCCTTCAAGCTCAAATTCAACGTTGCCCGGTTCATATCCACAAACCGGGGCTGGTAGCCTGCATGGCGAATCATCTCGAACACTTCGTAAGGTAGAAACGGTTGTACGCCTATCCGTGCGCCTTCCGGCAATTGCAAGGCCCGCAGCCCCACCCACAGGGCCAGCCGGCCGCTGCGGGTAAAAATGTCGTGCTCTTCGCCAGGGGTCCGGCCGGACGCACCGTTCCCTTGCCAGAGGACTCGCCAGGGATCCAGCGGCCGGAGCACAATCAGCGAACGATGGGCCAGCCTGAGGTTCACAACCCTTTCTCCGCCATTTTTTGCCGCCACCGGTACAGCTGCATCAGTACCCGGTACAGGCCCGGTCTGGGCAGATACAGGTAACGTCCCCATTCCACCTCGCGGCCACCAAAGGTTTTCTTGAACTGGCGCACCCCGTAAGGCTGATCGGGGTAGCCGGCACCGCAGAAGTCGTACAGGGTAACGCCTTCGGATCTCAGGATCTGGACCACTTTCCAGACCCGCCACTCATTGGGCCGCAATCGATGAAACGCTGGATCCGAGGCCGCATACCACTCATAAGCCTTTCCCCCATACACCAGCACAATGACTCCGGCAATGGGTTGTTGCTTGTGTTCCACCAGGAACAGTCGCATGAGGCCCTGCTGAGAATAGGCTTGAAAATGGGTCTGAAAGTGGCTCCGGTCCACCAGGGGGACCCCTTTTTCGCGGTACCGGCGGGCCAGAAGGCGATAAAACCAGTCCAGATCCGCCGCATCGCGACTTTCCCGGAGGGAGAGCCCGTTGCGTTCTGCCCTGCGAATTTTTCGCCGTTTTTCTTTACTTAAATGCTCCCACAATGCTGTCTCGGGGAGGGTTAAATTCAGCAGGTAGTTCAAATAGGGCACGTACTGCAAGCCCAGCGATTCCAGGTGGGTGCGGATGGGGCCGGTATCCTGAAAATTGCGCACTTCCAGAAACAGGTGTGCCGGCAAGCCTGGAGCGCGCAGCACGGTGGTAAGCAGGGCTGCCACCGCCTCCTCTCCGGAGCTGCCCTGTTCCCACAGCGCGCCACCGTAACAGACCAGGCGGGTGCTTACCGCGCCGGGCAGGGCGGAATACTGGCGAATTTCGGTAAAGAGCACCGAGGCCACAGGCTTCCCATCGGCCAGGGCAAAAAAGGGGTAAACACGGCAGTCCCGGGTGTCCCGGCAAATCCGGGCGAAATGGGGCGACTGAAAAACGTTGCCTCCCTGTTGTAAACAAAAAGCATCCCAGGCGTCGTCGCCCAGCTGTTGTGTAATTTCAATATTCATGGATCCGATGGAAAAAGTCCTGAATGGTTAAGGCATCGATATCCCCGGTAATGGCCAGGGCGCAGCAGTAACCCTCCGGCCAGGGAGCGATCCTGATCAACGGACCGGGCAGATGGGCCCGCAACTGGCGCAACCACAGGCGCAGGTTGTCCTCTTCCGGTTCCCGGGCAAGAAAAACGCTGGTCTGCCGGGGAGGAAATTCCCGGGTGGTGTAAAACCCCAGATCTCTGAGCCGGCTCTCAAAGCCTGTGCCCACACCCTCGCCCAACCCGATGAATGGAAGGAGCGTGCCCCGGTACCGGTAATGGCCGTCCCGAACCACCGCCTGCCAGTCCGGCTCGGGCTGTTCTCGGCGCGCTGGTTCCAATAAGGCCGCCTGAAAGGCGGGGCTCAGATCCACAACCACCTCCACCCGGCCATCCGCAAAGGACAGCGCCGGTTTCCATTCCCGGCGGCGCTTCCACCAGCGGACAATTTCTCCTAACGGGGCAATCCAGACCCCACCCAGGGAAGCCGCTTCCTCCAAGACCGCTGCCAGAGCGTTTTTTAAAAACCGGTAACGTTCCGGATGGAGCTGAAGGACGAACAATTCGCCCCGGGCATGCACTTCCTGTAAAATAGCAATCCAGATCCCACTAACAACGTTTCGCCGTTTGGCCGGGATGCGATCGAAAAGAATGTCGTCATCGGGTAACGAAACGGGAAGTTCAACCAGAGGTCCCTGGGCCGCGGGTAACACCGGTACCCTTTCCGGACTGGTGGGCTGGTACTGGTCGATCATGCGGTGCAGCACACCGTTCCCGTGCCTGAGAATGTCCAGATGTTTCGGCCAGAAGCAGGGGATACTGCTATCGTACTCAAAGGGCAGCCTTTCCAGAATTTGCAACAAAGCCCTGTTGCAGCGCAAATAGGGAAACCGGAAGCCACTGACCGGGACGCCGGCCTGCTCGAAGACCGACAGGGCTTGGCGTAAATCCCGTTCCACGCGCTCCGGGGCAAGCAGGGTGTAATCCAGGTGAGCCAATCCGTGCACAGCAAACTCCACCCCCGTACGGGAAAGCTCCCTGAACACCCGGGGAAATTTACTGACGACCTGAGCGGTTACCGGCAAGGTGAGGGAGCACCCCTGCGCCTGCAGGTGATCGATAAATTCCGAGATTGAACCGATAAGCTGGCGGGGCGAAAAACCGTAACGGGCATAAATGCGTCCGGCCCGTTGCAGGGTCGTTTTGACCCCCCGATAGGAGCGAAGGAATTTCCAGTAACCCAGTTTTGTCGGCAACGGCACCTTAGCCCTCCATCTGGCCAGACGGCTGATGTGCTGTTTGCAACCACTGATAGGTGCGGCGCAGGCCTTCCCGGAGGGTAACGGTGGGAATCCAGCGCAGGACTTTGCGGATTTTCTCGATGTTCATCACCCGCCGGCGAATGTTATCAATATCCCGGCGGTCCACATACACCGGCTCCAGGTCCCGGCCGCACACCCGCAGGATTTCCCGGGCCAGTTCGTTCACGCTGATTTCAATGCCCGTACTCACGTTAAAGGTCTCCCCTTCCGCCCGCGGGGAGAGGGCAGCCAGAATGGTGGCTTCCACCACGTCGTCCACGTAAGTAAAGTCCCGGGTCTGTTCACCATCGCCGTGGATGTGAGGGGCCTCGCCCCGCATCACCTGATGAAAAAATTTGGCCACCACCCCACAATACGGATTGGCGGGGCTCTGCTTGACGCCGTACACATTTGAGTAACGTACAATGGTAACCGGCACGCCGTAGGTTTCGTAAAAGGCCTGGCAGTAGTTTTCGCCGGTCATCTTGCTGGCCGCATAGGGATTCAAGATGTTGTAGCCGTCGTTTTCGTTAATGGGCAGGTAACGCGGGTTCCCATAAACCGAAACCGAGGAGGCATAGACCAAACGCTTGACCCCACGGCGCCGGCAGGCCAGCAAAACGTTGAATGTGCCCCTTGCGTTCACCTCAAAATCCAGGTAGGGCGTTTTGGTGGAAACGATCATATTGCGGGCGGCCAGATGGAACACCAGTTCGGAGTCGCCAACCAGTTCTTCCACCAGTTTGTAATCGGTGACCGAGCCTTCGACAAACTGAATTTGATCCCGGTATTGAATGTGGTTCAAATCGCCGGTAAACAGATCGTCCAGCACGGTGACCGATGCCTTCATTTCAACCAACCGGTCCACCAGATTCGAGCCGATAAAACCGGCACCGCCGGTGACCAGCACCCGTTTTCCAAAAAAATGCATGTCCTACTCCCTTAGGTTTTTCTGGATGAGCCTTTCCCTGATCATCCCTGTTGCAAAGAACAAGATTCCGGTATTACTCATAGTCAACAAACATCACGCGCGCTGTTTTGAACAGGATGCGCAGATCTTCTTTCAAGGACCAGTTTCGGATGTAGCGGATGTCCAGGCGAATGGAATCCTCATAATTTTCTGGAGAAAAACGCATTTGCACTTTGGAGAGGCCGGTTAACCCCGGTTTAGCCAGCAGGCGCTGGCGGTACCAATCCCGGTAACGACGCACCTCGTAATCGGGATGGGGCCTCGGCCCGACCAGACTCATTTCGTTGCGAAGCACATTCCATAATTGGGGCAGTTCGTCCAGGCTGGTTTTTCGCAGAAAGCGGCCCACCCGGGTGGTTCGGGAACGAATGTAGGCCTGGTATTCCTGAGCCAGCTCCTGCGCGTTTTCCTTACCGCTTAAAATTTTGGCCACCAGCTGTTCATGATCTCTGGACGGGTTCTGCGAGGTGCGCATGGTTCTGAATTTGTAAATATGAAACGGACGGCCCTGAAAGCCAACCCGCTTTTGCTTGAAAATCACCGGGCCCGGGTTTTCGACATAAATGGCCAGGGCGATGCCGACAAAAGCCGGCAAACAGACGACGATCAGCAAAACGCTGAGAAACAGGTCCAGCAGGCGTTTAAAAAACCGGTAGCGAACCAGCTCCCGGGCCCCGAAACCCACCTGAACGACAAGGGGCAGCATCCCCTTGAGCAGGAAAAGGTGCCACAAGTGCCTGAGGCTGAAACGGGCCCGGGAGCCATCACCGGGCAAAAGACCAGCATTCGATTTCTTTTTTTCCTCTTCTCTCAGGTCCTGAAACACTTCAATGGTTTCGTCCACGGAGACCAGTTCGAGGCTGATGGCTACAGGTTTTGCCAGGCCATCGGTGAAGGCATGCTGAAAAACTGACTCCAGCCTTTGCTTACAGTGGGTAGCCTCTTTCAGATTGCAGTTTACCAGGACGAGGAAAAAGGTCTGGGCGCGGCAGCTCCAGTAGTCGGCCTGCCGGATATTCAGATAAAGGACCTGGGCCAGGCGCGTGTACACATAGCCAGGCAGGGGTGCCGGAGTCTGATTTCTGTTCTTGACGCTTATTTTCAATACAAAAATGCGGCCGGCGCCGCGCAGCTCGCGTTTCCGATCCAGTAGCAATACCTGCGCAAAATGAGCCGCCGGCACAAAGTTCGGAAAATTTTTAAAGTTGCTGCTCGCAGCTTGAAGCGGCTGATAGTTCCATTCCAGAGCTTTCATAGGCGCCGATAAATTTTTTCCGGGATGTAATAGCGCCGGGCGTTCAGGACAATGCCCAGGGGTTTTCGTCCCAGCTCACTCAAGGTTTCTATGGATTTTTTGACTGCATAGCTGGGAGTGTCCTCCGAGCGCACCACCAGAATGAAATGTTTCAGATGGGTACTCAGGGCAATCAGTTCCGGGTGAGCAATGACCGGAGGCGCATCCACCAGGACAGCCCCAAAATTGAGTTGCAATTCCTGCAGCAGGTTGGCGAAGGCCGACCCACTAAGCTGATGGCTAAGATCCCCCCGGAGGGTTCCAGCCGTGAGTACAAACAGGTTCTTCACCGAGGTTTGCTTGATGGCTTTCTCCGCGGGCAATCGCTGGGTCAGGCATTCGGCCAAACCCATTTCGTTTTCCAGATTAAAAAAAGCATTGAGCTGGGGGTTGTTCAAGTTGGCGTCCACCAGCAAAATGCGGGCTTCCGGGCCCGTCAGGGAGGAGAAACCCGGGGTGAGCAAACTGTTCGCCCAGATGTAGCCTACATGGGCGACAACCGTGGTGACCCCTTCGGCCCGATGCGCACTGGTAAAGGTAAAAAAGCGTACCCCCTGCAACATTTGCAGAGAATGAAGCCGTTCTTTGATCAAGTAATAATCTCGAAGAATTTCCTTGCGCGTTTGCAGGCGTTGAACCGGCGATCGGCTGACCTGGGCCTGAATCCGCTCGGAAATAACAGCAAATTCATCCCCGCCATTTCGATTCTGCTGGGCCTTTTTCAGCGCTTCGTGAACGTATCCCATTCAAACTCTCCTCGGTCAAAATCCCAGCCAGTGCGAGATCCAGTTGGCCAGAATCGTCAGCAAAAAATTCAGCAGTAAAATCCCGCCTACCAGCCAGACCCAGCGCCAGGAGAATTCCACCCGCTGAGGGTTCGCCGTAGGAACTGGGGAACTCTCAGCGGTCGGCGCCGATCGGGTCTGTTTCGGCACTGGTCGTGCATCTGGCAGTCCCGAAGAAAAATCGCTCCAGACTTCTTCGATAATTCCTGGGGTAATTTTTTTCTTCTCTTTGGTGAAGGCCAGAAGGAGGGCGTTGGAACAAATAATATTGATTACCCGCGGTACCCCACCGGAGTACTCAAAGATCTTCTGGATGGCATTGGAGGAGAAAAGCTCTTTACCGGAGAACCCGGCTCGCGTTAAGCGATGTAAAATATAACGCTGGGTTTCATATAAATCAAGCGGTCTTAAATGATAATGCAACTGAATACGTTGCTTCAGGGCACGAAGCTCGGGCATGTTTAACAGATCCCACAATTCCGGCTGCCCGACCAGGACCACCTGCAATAATTTTCGGGTATTGGTTTCCAGATTGGTCAGCAGTCGCACCTCCTCCAGCGAATCCACACCCAGATCGTGCGCCTCATCGATGACCACCACCACATTGCGCCCATAAAAAGAGCTTTCCAGAATGAATTCGTAAAGCAAATTCAGGGTGGCATCTTTGGTCAGGTGCTTGTAATCGGCTTCGATGCCGAAATCCCGGCAGATGTTTTGCAATAAGTTTTTGGCTGTCACTTTTGTATTGACAATCAGCGAGGTGACCGTGTTGGGTGGCACATGTTGTAAAAACGCCCGCACCAGGGTGGTTTTTCCCGAACCGACTTCGCCGGTTACCACAATGAAACCTTTGTGCATTTCAACACCCAGTTGAATGCGAGCCAATGCCTCCTGGTGAGCTTCGCTGAGAAAAAGAAATTCCGGATCCGGTGTCAGGTTGAATGGCTCTCGAGTGAGGCCAAAGAACTCCAGGTACATGGACGGTCCACCCTGTTGTCTCGTGTCTGCGGTTGTCGATTCCACCTGCAATTGGTCCAATCGACTCATCTGTTCTGTCATCAATTTAGAGACCTTCCTGTTTCGAATCAAACCGTTGCCCTGAGCCGGCAGCCGTTGCTACCGCGTGTAGAAGAAAATCGTTCGCAAGTAAAGGTCCACCGGAGGCAATAACCCCTCGAACAGCCGTCGCATGAAATCGGTAGCGCTGGCAAAGGCTGTTTTGGGAACGTAAATAATGTCGTTTGGCTGAATGGCCACGTTGTGCCGTATGGTTCGGCCCAGATTGCCGAAACTCAAATCGAAACTCCAGGCATGCAACCGGCCGTCATCGGTTCGCCGCAGCAAAATAATGCTTTTGGTTTTGGCCCCCTCTTTCACGCCACCGGCCAGCGCAATGGCTTGAAGGATGTCCAGATTTTTATTGTAGAGCACCCCTCCGGGCCGCTCCACCATGCCCAGCACGTACACATTGAGCGCCCCAAATTCCCGAACGAAAACCGTCACCTCCGGGGCTACCAGGATTTGACGATAGGTCTCCACAACCTCACGGGTCACCTGGCTGGGGGTTTTGCCTACCACAAACATCTCCCCAACGCGCTGCAGGGTAATCCGCCCGTCGGGACGCACGCGTACCGTCTCGTTGAATTCGGGATTGTTGAAAAACTTGACCTCCAGAAGATCGCCGTAGCTGATGCGGTACTCAGGGAGTTCCTGCTCGGAGGGAAATTGTCCCCACTGTTTTAGCTCCACACTGGCATAACTGGTTAACGGCGGCTTGCTGCCACCACAGCCTTGCAGCAGCAGGGCCAGCACAAAAAATACAAGCACCTGAAAGGGAGCACTGCGCCGTCGGGAAGCTCCTGCGGCACCGGAGTGACAATAAATGGGCAAGACCCTCAAAGAGGTATGAACCGGCTTCATCCCTGAATCTCTCAACTAGTTATTCGTCCCTGAATCCAGAAGCTTTGCCTGGATTGCGTGGCAAAGCTAATAAAATGCAATCCGTTAAGCATGATAATCCTCACTTGTTTGTACAAAAAATTTCAAACCAGCGGCAACCGGTTTGCTGATTTGGGTGGAGAGAGGTATTTTCATCTCGCGCGAGCGAATGCGCCGGGTATGTAGCTCGCCTCGCCGGGAGTCGGGACATGTCCGCCCTCAAAACCAACTTAAACACACTCTGGCAGCAGGTGCCTCTGGCGCCGGTTTTCCTGGCTTTAGCAGGGGGCATTTGCGCCGCGGATCGGGTGCAGCTCAACCCGCTCTGGTTAATGCTGCCAGGCATCGGCCTGTTGTTCATTTCAGTATTGCGCGGCCTCGGAAAGGGCCGGGAGCCGACACTGCCGCTGCTTCTGGTTACCTTCTTCCTGGCTGCGGCCAGCTTTTCGCTCTGGCGGCAGGTACATTTCCCCCGGTGGTTGGATGGACTTCTCCAAACCAGAACAATCGACCTGACCGGCCAGGTGGTTGCCCTCCGCCAGGCGCCACCCTTTTTGGCGGAATTGGAAATCGATTCGGTGAACCAGAGGCCGCTCCCCGGCGGCGCGCAACTCAGGTTTCAGTTTCGCCCCCATGCACAAGGCACCCTGCCCTTTCAGGAAGGTCAGCGCCTGCGCCTGAAGCAGGTTAAGCTGACACCGTTGTCGGCGCCGCGCAATCCCGGGGCGTTTAACTACCGGCGTTACCTGAAGCTAAGGGGGATCTCCGCCCGGCTGGAAGCCGGGAGGCAATCCAGTTGGGAGGTCATCGCTCCTTCCCGGCACACGCTTCTGGAGCGATGTACCGGGCTAATTCGGCGAGCCCGCCAGGCGCTTGGGACCCGACTGGATCGCTTACTCTCGCCCGAAGCCTCTGCCTTCTACCGGGCTCTGCTGCTGGGCCAGCGGGAGTTTCTCTCCCGCTCGCTGCTGCGGGACTATCAGAATGCCGGGGTCATTCACGTACTGGCCATCAGCGGGCTTCACGTCGGGTTCCTGGCCGTCATTTTTTACCTGGCCCTGTCCTTCCTGCCACTGAGCTTTAAAAAGCGGAATCTGTGCGTCATCCTGTTGTTGCTGGTTTACATGGTACTGGTGGGGAGCCGGCCGCCGGTGGTCCGGGCCACCGTGATGGCTGGCTTGATTTTGCTGGCGCAGAACCTTGAACGCAAACACAGCACGCTGAACGCCTTTTTCGCCGCCGGATGCCTGATCCTGGTTTTTGCCCCCGCCCAGCTCTTCTGGGTCGGGTTTCAACTCTCCTTTGCCGCCGTGGCGGCCATTTTAATCGGCCTGCCCCTGCTGGAGCGACGCCTTCTTTACCGATGGTTGGAGAG
>RFHE01000204.1 GCA_003696445.1 Calditrichota bacterium
GGAATCCGGAAGGGGAAGTAAACCTGGCGGCGCAGGACGTGAAAAAAGTTCGCCGGCGTACTGCAGTTGACCACCTGCATGTTGTTGTGGGCACACAGGGTCAGGAACCGTTCCGGCCGCGCAGAGGAATGCTCGGGCCCTTGGCCCTCGTAGCCGTGGGGTAGGAACAGCACCAGGCCGTTCATGCGCTCCCACTTGACCTCGGAGGAGGAAAGGAACTGGTCGATGATGATCTGGGCGCCGTTGGCGAAATCGCCGAACTGGGCTTCCCAGATGGTCAGCCCGCGGGGATTGGCCCAGGCATAGCCGAACTCGAAGCCCATCACGCCATATTCGGAGAGCAGGGAATTGTAAATCTCGAACGAGGCCTGATTGGGATCTAAATGTTTGAGCGGAATGTACTTTTCCTCTGTTTCCTCCACCAGCAACACGGCATGCCGGTGGGCAAAAGTGCCTCGCTCGCAATCCTGGCCGCTCATGCGAACCGGGTATCCCTCCACAACCAGGGTTGCGTAGGCCATCAGTTCGGCCATGCCCCAGTCCAGTTCGCCTTTCTCCACCAGCCGTTTCAACCGCTGGTCGTAAAGGCGGCGGATCTTGTCGAACACCTTGACCTCCGGAGGGATGGTGAAGGCCTTTCGCCCGATTTCCAGAAACCGTTCTTCTTTAACCGCCGTTGCCGGGGTGTTTACAAAATCGCTATGCTTGGGGCGGCGGAACCCCTTCCAATCTTTTTCGAAAGAAGAGAGCTTTGGTTTTACTTTCCCCTGTTTGGCAGCCTGATAAGCCTTGTCCAATTCCTGTAAAAATGCCTGGGCCATCTGCTCGGCTTCACTGCGGGGAATGGTTCCTTCCCGATCCAGAGTATCTACGTAAATCTTGCGCGGGTCCGGATGCTTGGCAATGATTTTGTACAATTTGGGCTGGGTAAAGCGGGGTTCGTCTGCCTCGTTGTGCCCATAACGGCGGTAACCCAGCAGGTCGATAAACACGTCGGTGTGAAAGGTCTGGCGGTATTCCATGGCCAGCAAGATGGCAAACACCACCGCTTCCACATCGTCGGCATTGACGTGAAAGACCGGGGAGCGGGTGACCTTGGCGACATCGGTGCAGTAGATGCTGGAGCGACCTTCCAGGTAATTGGTCGTGAACCCGATCTGATTGTTGATGACCAGATGAATGGTGCCGCCGGTCAGGTAAGCCGGCAACAGGCTCATCTGAATCACTTCGTACACCACCCCCTGGCCGGCAATGGCGGCATCCCCGTGGATAAGGATGGGAGCCAACTTATTAATGTCGTCGTGATACCGTTTATCCAGTTTGGCACGGGCAATGCCCTGCACCACCGGATCCACCGCCTCAAGATGGGAGGGATTGGGCGACAGGCTGAGGTGAACCAGCTTGCCGGACCAGGTGCGCACATCGTTTGAATAACCCAGATGGTATTTCACATCCCCTTCGAACACGGCCGTGGTGGAAGCTTCCAGGGGCTCGCCTTCAAACTCGGCAAAAATCACCTCGTAGGGTTTCCGCAGGATATTAGCCAGCACGTTTAGCCGCCCTCGATGGGCCATGCCAATCACAAATTCTTCGATGCCCAGGCTGGCCCCTTTCTCGATGATGGCATCCAGCCCTGGAATGAGCGTTTCGCCGCCCGCCAGCGAGAAACGCTTTTGCCCCACATATTTGGTATGCAAATAATTCTCAAAAAGCACCGCTTCAGTCAGCTTGCGCAGGATGTGCCGTTTCTGTTCCAGGGTAAAATTGGGTAAATTGCGCGTTCGTTCCATACGCTCCTGTAACCAGGCCACCCGTTCCGGCTGGCGAATGAAGCGATACTCCACCCCGATGGAACGGCAGTAGGTGGTCTTCAGGTGCTCGATAATGTCGCGCAATTTAGCCGGGCCGATCCCGATCTCGTTACCTGCCTGAAAGACGGTATCCAGATCCTTTTCGCTGAGGCCGAAGTTTTCGATGTCCAAGGTGGGCCAGTACTTGCGCCGCTCCCTCACCGGATTGGTTCGGGTGAAGAAATGGCCGCGGGTCCGATAGGCATTAATTAAATTCAGCACGTTGATCTCTTTTCGCCGCTCTTCTTCCGCCTGGGGACTAACCGCTACCCCGCTTTCCAGGGCAAATTCGTAACCCTCAAAAAATCTCCGCCAGGAGACATCCACCGAGTCAGGATTCTGCTTGTATTGTCGATACAGCTGCTCCACATACTCAGGGTGGGCACTGTGTAGATAATCAAATTTGTCCATGACCAGAGCCTCTGTTCTTATTAACCAAACTTCGAGCCTTGATCCCGGTGAATATTTTGCTGGTCTTAAAACCGGGATGGTTCCTGCCTGGCGGTCACCAAACCGCCTGTTCCTCTAATAAACACTTGTAGGAGCCCTTAGTCCAAAGTTTACCGCCAGAAGGACGCCGACTGGATAATCCCCCTCTTTCCGCGTGCTCCGATGAGCAGCTAAGTTAATTTTCTCCCCATATCATCGCCATTGCTTCTGGAATTTTCAGGGTCAACGCAATTATCGACCAGGCTCAATTTCGGCTCGAGCCACTACCATCACCGTCAGGCGACTCACACTGACCAGCTTGCCGGATTCATCGTGAATACGAACGTCCCACACATGGGTCTTTTTACCCACATGGATAGGTCGAGCCGTACCGATCACCCAGCCCTGACGTACCGGGCGGAGGTGATTCACGTTAATTTCCAGACCCACCGGCAGATATTTTTCCCGGTCCACGATCAACACCGAGGCCACGCTGCCCAGGGTTTCGGCCAGCACCGCGGAGGCACCCCCGTGCAAAATACCGTAGGTCTGCACCGTCCGGTGATCCACCGGCATGCGGGCTTTCAGGTAATCCGGACCGCATTCCAGATATTCGATGCCCACATGCTCAATCATGGTGCCTTTTACTTTTTCCTGAAGCTGCGACAGTGGCAGTGTTTCGGGAAACAATCGTCTTCGCTCGTCACTCACCGGCCAATACTCCTTGCTTTTGTTTAAAATCTCAGAAAAAAACTCGCTTTACAGGTCTGCGGCCCCCCGGGTACCTCCCGAGGCCGGTAAACTCAGCTAAAAACCCAACCTACTCCGGCAAAGAAGGCTTCAAATTTCCTAATTTTAACTTTAAATTACCATCAAATTTGTAATCGGATCACCCACTTGCGGCCGGGCATCCTGTTTTGCAGGTGGGAAAAATTCAAGATAGGAAACCGCCATCCCATCAACCTGGCCGTGCAAATGCTTCTGGGATGCTGGAAAGAGGAAGAGGGGTACTCTTAGCTTTCCACACGAAAACCGGGAGGAGAGAAAAATGATCGATTATTTCAAACTGATCCACAGGCATATCCCCGTGGAAACGCCCTCGTACCAGTTGTATGTGGTTCACGTGTGTTTGGTTACCGAGCGGGCGCTGCGGATTGCCCGGAAAATGGGGCTGGATGGCCGGCGCTGCCGTTTTATTGAAGAGGCCGGGATGCTGCACGACATCGGCATTTGCCGGGTTTACGAGCCGCGACTGGGTTGCCGGGGCCAATTACCCTACCTGGCCCACGGAGTGGTTGGCCGCCAGATTCTGGAAGCAGAAGGATTGCCCGACCACGCCTTGGTTGCCGAACGCCATGTGGGGGTAGGCATCAGTGCGCGGGAAGTGCGCGAAGCCCGGTTGCCTTTGCCCGAACAAGACATGCTCCCCAAAACTCTTGAGGAGCAGATTCTCACCTGGAGTGATCTGTTTTACAACAAAGTACCGGATGTCCTCTGGGAGGAAAGAACGCTGAGTCAGGTTGAATTACGGGTACAACAATACGGGGAAGGGCCCTGGCGTCGGTTTCAGCATTTGAAAAAGCGCATCCTGCCCTACGACCTGGTTGCTCAGGTGGAATGAGCCGGGAATCAGGCCAGTTCCCCAATCAGGGAATGCTGTTCAACCCTCACCAGGCGCACCGGTAACAGCCGATTCCGCAACTCCCCATCGCTGGCAACCCGAACCCGAAGGTAATTGTCGGTCAGCCCTACCCAGCTCCCATGCTTTTTTTGTTCGAACAGTACGGGTAACGTGTGTCCTACAAATTGCTGCATGAACA
>RFHE01000205.1 GCA_003696445.1 Calditrichota bacterium
CCCAGTGGATTGCCCTATCTGATCACCGTGGTGTACAACACGGTGTATCAAATCACCAGCAAGCATCCGGTGTACCTCCAACTGGATCGAGAAAAAGGGAGGTATGTGGAAAAGGTGCTGGATCCAAGGAAGTTGATCTTTTGAGAGAAAACCACAGCACACGGAAACTTAATTGTGACAAAAATGAACCGCAACGGGCGAAATGGACGCTACGTTTTTGTCCTTGATAGAACTCGCTGTGCACGTGGCGCTCGCCGCGGTTAAAAAAATAAAGAAATGAATTGTGACCGAAAATGATATTGTGACAGCCATTCTGGATGGCGCGTTCAAGGTGCACCAGGCCTTGTGACCCGGGCTGTTAGAGAGCGCTTATGATGCGTGCCTGTCCTACGAATTGAATGAACAAGACCTGTTCGTTGAAAAGCAGAAGCCCTAGCCCCTGATTTATCGAGAAAGGGCATTGGATGTTGGTTTCCGGGTGGACTTGATGTGGAAAACAAGGTCATCGTTGAAATCAAAGCAGTCGATGCGCTGACCGACATCCATATGGCACAGATTTTAACATATTTAAAGTGGGCAAAATGCAGTTTGGGTCCGCTCATTAGTTTTAACGTTATAATGTTGAAGGATGAGTTTAAACGAGTGGTGAACAACCTGCAAAAAGCGATAAAAAATCACAAAGGGTGTTTTGTTGCATCCTGTGCGGTTTAGAAGGATAAACCATGGCGGGCGCTGCGTTCGCCACGGTTTAAGAACCACGTTTTAAAATTAATCCAAAATGAACAATCAACCGAACTACAAAAACATCCTATTAGCCGCCCTTGGAACCACCCCTCAGATTATCACCGAATCGCTTTACCATTTGATGGTGACCCAAAAAATCCCCATCCAAGAAATTCATCTCATCACAACCACACAAGGTAAAGACACGGCCGAGAAAAATCTGTTCAAGAATGGCGCAGGTCCTTTTTATCGTTTTTGTCGAGAATATGGTTTTTCTGCTATTGAAATCAACACCCATTATCATGTCATTGAAAATGCCCAGGGAGAAAAGCTGTCTGATATTCGCACTCCTGCTGATAATCAGGCTGCCGCGGATTTTTTCTTGAAAATCGTCCGAGAACTTACCTCTCGATCTGAAACGCGCATCTTTGCTACCATTGCCGGCGGTCGGAAAACAATGAGTGCTTATCTTTATTTTACCATGCAACTTCTGGGGAGAGACCAGGATACCCTTTATCATGTGCTGGTGCATCCGGAAAGCATCGAATCTAACCCGGCCTTTTACTTTCCGCGGAAAGATGTTGAGGAAATGGAATTTTTGGATAAGAATAAAAATCCATTTAGCGTGCCGGTGAAGGACATCCGCATCGACATGGCCGAAATTCCCTTTGTAAAATTAAGACGTATCCTCCAAAAAGGCATACTGGAATCGGTTACACGTTTTTCCGACCTGGTCGCGTCTGCTCAGGCAGAGCTGGGTAAGGCGCAGTTTGAACCTGAACTAATCGTTGATTTACCCGGAAAACTGCTGCAAGTGAAAGACCGAGAAAATACAAAACCCATAGAAATCAAACTCCGGCCTGTTGAAATCACCTTCTACGCTTATCTGTGTCACGTAGGTAAATTCGTCAATTCGAATACTGAAGCAGAAAAAGTGGCACCTATCCTGGCAAAAATCCACAGGACAGAGTTTGCTACAGTCCACGTTTCTAAATACAGCTTCCATTATAAAGCCCTCCAATCCATTCGGGCTCGCGTGAACAATAAAATTCAAAAGGCAATTCCCAATCCCCACCTGGCCCAATTTGTTCAGATTCATTCCGATAAGGATTACTACAAACCTTCCTACTCTATTGCCTTATCAAAAAACAAAATTACTATCCGTTCCACTGATTCCTCTCTGTTTAACTAACCCGACAAGCTTGTCGCACAGCCACGACAAGCCTTTAACAGGCATGCTAAATCTCGAATAATCAATTAGTTGCGCTAAATTGCCTTCGTTCAGTTAAGAATCTGAAAGGAGGTGATTTAGCCATGCAGCTTCAGTTTACCCCACACGCCCGCAAGCGCATGCACCAGCGTGGCATCAAAATGGCCGATGTCCAGCTGGCCCTGGCTCGCGGGCAGCGGATTTACGCCCGGGATACCCTGTTCGTGTTCCTGGGACGCCGGCAGCTGATTGATCTGGGAAATCTGGCCGAGCGCCTGGAGGGGCTGACCCTGGTCATCGATCCGAAGACAAAGACGCTGCTGACCGTCTTTCGCAACCGGCGCTTTACGCGGAAGATTCGCTACAAGCCCCGGCATCGCGCCCGGGTGAGGGTGTAAGCACAACACGGCTGTACCCACCTTCTGCCGTCCCGGCGGTATGGCCTGGCCCCCCTGCCTGCCGCCGGTTGAGCGGCTGAGGACCGGTAAGCCAGGATCAGTGAAACGAACGAAAAACGATTGCAGAAGACAAAACCAGACCCAAAAGTCGAAACGGTGGCTTGAAAAAGGATTTTTTAACATGAACCAGGCAAACAAAACCCATCAAAAAAGAAAGGAGGGTATCGCCTTCAATGTAGCGGTAATTCATACCGAGCGGGATCTGGAATTTGCCCTGGCCCTGCACCTGTATCGCTATGGGTGCGAGCATACCGTTCTGGTGGTGTTTCCCGACGAGGGGCGGTTGATACTACTGGAGCCGCTGCACGAGGATCGGCCCCGCCAGGAGACGGTGGCCAATCCAGTTGCCATCTGCTTGAAGAAGGGCAATAACTGAGCAGAAAGGGAGGTGGCACCCGGCCCGGCCGGTGGCCTGAGGAAATCGGGGAACCGCCGACTCCCCGATAAAAAAGGCCATCGGCCGCAGGCTCGGGTGCGGTATCCGGCAGTGAATTAAAATACTTACAATCAAAGTAAATCAAGCAAAAAAGGAGCTGAAACAAATGTTGGTTGTCCAGATAATTAAAGCTGCTGAACTCGCGATCAAGCTGGGAATTGGACTTGAGCTCGGGGTCCGATTTGCCCGGGCGATGAAGAAATTTGTTGATGCCGTTGACCATAACAAACCTGCAGGAGGGAAGAATCGTGAACGGAAGAAAGCCCAATAAACAAACTAAACAAAACAAACAGGAAGAGAAGCCGGAAAACATTGCCGGTATGATGCCTGTTTATCTGGAGGAGCTTACAATCACAAACGAGCTTGCAAAAAAGAAAGAAGAGGAAACTGGCGGGGAGTTTAAAGAGATATTGACTGAATTAGCGGCTCTGGCTTTTGCTCTGATTGCGGGTGGCAAACTGGTGAAATTTATTGCCATGCAGTTCTGTGATGAAGCGTGTAAGAATGAACTGAAAAAACGCTAATAGCAAGTCTATTCGGTTTCCTGTTCTCGCTGGAAATGGACGAATTGGGAGAGTGGGGGAGAGGTGCCACCCGGCCCGGCCGGTGGTCGAATGAAATCGGGGAACCGCCGACTCCCCGATAAAAAAGGGCCATCGGCCGCAGGTTCGGGTGCGGCAGCACCGCCGGAAAGCGCTCAGATTCCCCGAGCAAAAATTGAAGCAAACCGTTTCAGCCGTTGAAGGGAGGGATTGACCCTGGAAGCCATGCCAGCAATCATCAAACACTGGTCGTTTAGCCGCGCGGCTGCGCTGGAGGAGTGCCCGCGCCGCTATCTACTGCATTACGTGGTGCCGCGCGCTCCGTCGGACCTGGTCCCGGAATCTGTCCAACGCAATGTCCTGTTCCTGCGGCAACTTAAAACCCTGCCCATGCTGCTGGGCACTGCCGTTCACCAGGCAGCCAGCCGGTGGCTGGAGAGCTGCGCGCAGGGCAAACCGCTCCCTCTGAAATCCCTGCTGGACGAAAGCTGGCACTTTATCGAGCGCAGCGTGGCCTTCTCGGCCGCGGAACACTATCTGTACCGGGATGAACAGGCCCCATACTACACCGTGCTCATGGAACACATCTACCGCATCGAAATTACCGATGCCTACATGGGGCGCCTGTACCGGAAGTTGAAAGCGGCCCTCCGCCGATTGCCGGCCTGGCCCGTTCAGCCTGTCGCAGGCGGTATGCAAGGTCCCCGGCTTGTGCAGAGCGAGGTGCTGAGTGCTGTGGAACGCGATGGTCTGGCTCTCTGGTTCAAGCTGGATGCCCTGTTTCAACTGGAAAGCGGGCAGCTGCTGGTGGTGGACTGGAAGCTTTCCGAGTACAACCCGCAGCGGGACCTGCTGCAACTGGCCCTATACGGCACTTATGTGGCCGAGCAGGTTGCCGGCCCAGGCCGGGAGGTTGTGCTGGCCAATTACTACCTGAGCAACGGTAAGCTGGTCCGCCATCGCTTCACCAGCAAATTGGCTGCCGCGGTGGCCGGGTACGTGGCCCGCTCGGTGCAGCAGATGGCCCGGCTGGAAGAAACCTTTTTTTCTGGCAAGGGACTGGCCGCTCAGCCGCCGGAATGGAAAGCCGGCCTCTGCACCCGCTGCCCTTTTCGCAAACTTTGTTTTCCCGCTTCGGGAAAACCGGCGGTAAACCCGGATTGCTAAAGCAAGCCATTTTTAAACATTGAAAAAAGATTTTACACAAAAAAGGAATCATTAAAGGAGGGACACGACCGTGGACGAACGAGAACTGCAAAATCAACTGAAGGCCTATCAACGGGCCAACAACTGGATGGGCATTGTGGATCTGTTGAAGGACGCCTGCCGGCCGGGCGACTGGGGCTGGAACGATGGCGCCGCGCTCAGCACCCTGGGTTTTGCTTATACCCAGCTGAATGCGCTGCGGGAGGCGGAAGCCATTTACCAGCGCTGGATCGAAGTGGAGCCGGACCGGGCGCAGCCCTTCTACTGCCTGGGCTATGTGTACTATCTGGAACGGAACTGGCAGCAGGCCATTCGCTGGTTCGAAGAGGCCCTGCGTCTTTTCCCGGACTACCTGGTGGTGCACTACCGGTTGGCCTACGCCCATCAGGCGCTGCACACCCCTCAAAAGGCTTTGCCGCATCTGGACCGCGTGCAGCAAATCTACCAGGCCAACACCGATGAGAACTGGCAGCGGCGCAATCGCAAAACGCTGGTCAAAGCCCAGTTTTTACAGGCCCGCCTTTGCAATCGTCTGGGGCGTTACCAGAAGGCGCGCCATCTGCTCCAGAACCTGTTGAACGGGGGTGGAGAGAAGTACCTGCGGCTCATGGATCTGTACTACGAACTGGGCAAAGCGTACGCCGGGGAAGGGCAGCACACCCGCGCCCTGGAGGTGCTGGAACGGGCAGCGGAAATGGCCCGCCCGCCACAGCCTTACATCTACGACCAGATCGGCCGGGTGCTGCAGGCCTGCAGCCAGCATGCGCAGGCCCTGGAGTATTTCAACAGGGCGCTCAAAATCCGCCGCCAGCCATTCATCCTGGTCAATCGGGCGCGGACCAACCTGGCGCTGGGCCAGCCGGCCCTGGCCATCCGCGATCTGCACGAAGCGCTGAAGCGGGACAAAAAAGGCAAGCACAAAATTTACCTGGAGCTGGGCAAAATTTACCTGGAGCAGAAAAAACTGACCGAGGCCGAACACTACCTTCGCCAGGCCATTCAGTTTAAGCAGAAAACGTACCACGCCGATTACGCCGAAGCCCATTACGGCCTGGTTTTTGTCCATCTGGAAAGGGGCGATCGAGAGGCGGCGCGCCGTGCACTGGAGAAGGCGCTGGACGTGAATCCCAACCTGGAATGGGATGAGCAACTGATTGAGGTTCTGGGCATGAATCGGGCGGCTACCGGCCCGCCGGTCAACTTCTAACAGCGCCGGTAAACGATAGGGAGGGAGTGACCGATGCAAGAGGAAACGCTGGAAGGACTGATTTACCGGATCGAAACAACCGAAAGTCACCACACGCGCCTGGCCCTATTGCAACAGCTGGAGGCGTTTCTGGAGCAGCGTCCCGATGCGCGCCAGGTGCGTACCGTGAAAAGTTTGCTTTACCATCAGGACTGGTACATCCGCCGGGAAGTGGCCTTTCTGGTGGACCGGTACGGTATTCCCCTGAGCGCGGAAGAGCAATACCAGTACCAGTTTGCCCTGCAACAATTTGCTGCGCTGCAGCAAAAGGCCAGGGGAGATCCGGTTGCGCGCAAAACCCTGTTCGCCGGATGCCTGGATCCCGCTCCGCGCATCCGCCAGCGCATCGCCCTGCACTTGCGGGCGGAAGACTTCCGGACGGTAAAAGAAGAAGTCCTCTTGCACTATGCCGCCGGGGATTACCGCACCCTGGTGGAGCTGGGTTGCGAGGTGGATTACGGTCCGGCCGTACGCGAAGTGCTCGGCATCGGGTTGGAGCAGAAAGCCAATCCCCTCTACCATCGCAAGCAATGCGCCTTTTGCCTGGAACAACTCAACGCGCTGGAGGATGCCTCCCGGACCATTGCCGGACTGCTGGAAGACCATTCGGAGGGAGCCCTATCGCCGGGGGATGGGCCGGTTTCCCCTCCGGAACTTTTGCCGGACGATCCCCTGCAAAAACTCATCTACCGCCTGGAAAGGGCCGGCTTGCTGGTGGATGGCCGGCGCATTTACCCGAAGATTCAGATCGGTTCGGTGACCGGTCGCATCAGCTATCGCGACCCTGCCGTGCAGACC
>RFHE01000206.1 GCA_003696445.1 Calditrichota bacterium
AGAAAAAACCTGAAATTGTGCAACCGTTTCAACGGTTTTCCGTCCACCCTGCTTGCCGCGTCCCCGGGCCTGAGATCCTTCGACTCCCCCGCTTGAGCGAGGCTCCGCTCAGGATGACCCCGGAACAATGGCCGGTCCCCCGGCAGGCTTTCTTCACTCATCTGGTTCCAGTACAGGAGGCGGAGCCTCCCTGGACCGTACGTTCCACAGCAGAGCCGTGGAACGTGAAAAGTTGTTTCGACTCGCCGGGCCCATCGGCCTTGCTCGACAGGGCATCCCCTGGTGAGTGTTTCCCCTCCAAAATCTGTCTCCGTCTGCGTGTCTCGGCGGCTAACTCTTTTTTTAACAACACCAGTGGGTTAGCCCCCAAGCTTGCAAATGCTACGTCCTGAATGTGCGCCTGGAAGTGAACCCCTTTTAACGGCTAAGCTGATCGCGTGCGGCGTATTCTCGCTGCCCGGCCCCTCATCGCGAGCAGAAGGGAAGGCGGTTCCGGCGGAAAAGAGGGCAACGTCGCTTCCCCTCCCGGTCGGCCCTCTTTCGGGCAGCCTGTTACATGGAAATGGAGCCCTTGCGAAATTCGGTGCGCCCCAGCAGGGCGTTGATCAGCACGGGTTGCTCTCCTCCGGCCAGCTGGACGGCCCGGCGGAGAACCGAGCCCACTTGCTGGAGGTCCGACAGGCAGAGGCCGACCCCTCCCAGGCCCTGTGCCACCTGATGGTAATCGCAGCGCGCCAGTTCGGTACCGGTGGGAGCGCCCAGCAATTCGACCTGCTCGCGGGCAATCTGCATCCAGCTGCCGTCGTTACCCACCAACGCCACGATGGGCAGCCGGTGGCGGGCGAAGGTGTCGAATTCCATCAGGCTGAAGCCGGCGGCCCCATCGCCGTAGATCAACCACACCTGGCTTTGCGGCCGG
Source organism: Calditrichota bacterium (assembly GCA_003696445.1). Lineage (GTDB taxonomy): Bacteria > Calditrichota > Calditrichia > RBG-13-44-9 > J042 > J042. The sequence continues at coordinate 920 of RFHE01000206.1, forward strand.
CACAGTTTGGCGGCCAGGGCAAATCCGGCGCCCACGCCCAGGGTGCCGAACGGCCCCGGATCCAGCCAGCCGTAGGGACCTCGGGGATGCAATACATAGCTGGCGCTGGCCACAAAATCCCCACCGTCGCCCACCAGAATGGTGTCTTCCGGCAGAGCCGCTTCCACTTTCCGGAGCAGGGCCAGGGGATTCAGATAATCAGTGGTTTTCGCCGCCATCCGGTCGATCTCCGCTTCCCGCTGGCGGTCGTTTTCTTTGAGGCGGGAAAGCCAGTCGGTCCATTTTTCGGCGGAGATGCCTGGCTGTTCGGCCAGTTGCAGGAGGACGGCCGCCGGATCGGCGGCCAGGGCGAGGGTAGGCTTTCGGTTCAGGCGCAATTCCTTTCGATTAATATTGACAGCCCCATAGGCTGCCTTTCGGGAGAACTGCCGTCCGTAGTCCAGGCGAAAGTCGCAGGGTACGCCGGCCAGACAAACCAGGTCCGCCTGCCGGAGGGCTTGCCGGCGCTGGTGTCGGCACTGTAGCGGGTGATTGCGGCCCAGCAGTCCCCGGGCCATGCCGGAGAGAAACACCGGGATGCCCAGCTTTTCCAGAGCAGCGGGCAGTTGTGCGGCCAGTTCAGGAAGGCGCATCGCCTGGCTGCCCAACAACAGGACCGGCCGCTCAGCCTGCCGGAGCATTGTGGTGAAGCGGGCCAGCGCACTGCGCGAAGGGGAGCGAGGCGCCGGAGGGGCAATGGCCTCCACTGGACCGTCTTCCCCACCGGCAAACAGGCGATTCACGTGCCGTCGAAGGTACCAGTGTAACAGGCGGCCGCGCAAACCCTGCCCCGAGCCCCCCTCCTTCAGGTACCACTGGCGCACCAGTTGGGGAGGGTAAAGCAGGTCCACCGGGCACTCCACAAACACCGGGCCGGGAACGCCCTCCCGGGCCTTTTTTACCGCCGTGTGCAGGGCAGGCAGCAGGTCCTTCAGCCGGCCAACCGAGGTCTGCCACTTAACGTGGGGTTTCATCAGCGCCATCTGATCGATATCCTGCAGCGCGCCGCGTCCCTTCAACAGGGTAGCGGTAGCACCTCCCAGGAGCAGCAGTGGCGAGCCGGCCAGCTGGGCGTTTTTCACCGCCGTAATGGTATTGGTGGCGCCAGGACCTGCCGTAACCGCCGCCACGCCGATGGTGCCGGTCAGGCGGGATACCGCATCGGCGGCAAAAACGGCGGTGGCCTCGTGCCGGGTATCCACCACCCGAATGCCGGCCGCCTGGCAGGCCACCAGTATGGGGGCAATGTGCCCTCCACACAGAGTAAACAAAAACCGGACTCCCTGAGCCTTCAGAAAGCGCGCAATAATCTCTCCGCCATTCATGCGACCTTCGTTCCCATTTTAAATTTCAAAAAAGGATAACCTGCCGGCCGGTTTTATTCAAAGCAAAAATTCAGTCCCGCATTCGGGTGCCATCGTACAAATCGTCCTGGCAAAAAACACCGGTGGAACCGGAAAAGTTTTTCCCACCCCGGGCTCCCACTGTAGCGGACCAGCGGGGTAGGAAAAATATTTCCCCCTGTCCAGGAAAAGGTACGAATTCCAGTGATTTTTTGCATTGAACGGCTTTCTGGGCCGTGTTATATTAGCCCTTCAACTGAATGGGTAAACACTGTGACGCCAATTGCCGTTTTTGCCTCAGGAAGAGGGTCTAACTTCCGGTCTCTTGTTCACCACATTCAAGAGGGCAAGCTATCCTGCCGGATAGCCGTCCTGATTTCAGACAATAGCCGGGCGCCGGCCCTTGAGTTTGCCCGGGAGATGGGCATTCCGGCTCAGGTGATCCACCCTGCGCAGTTTCCCGATGCCGAGCGATTTGGTGAGGCCCTGCTGTCGGCGCTGCAACCCCGCCAGGTCCGCTGGATTGTTCTGGCCGGCTATTTGAAAAAAATCCCCGCAAACCTGATTACCCATTTCCCCAATCGCATCGTCAACATTCACCCTGCTTTGTTGCCGGCCTTTGGCGGAAAGGGGATGTACGGCATGCGCGTGCACCAGGCCGTGTTTGATGCCGGGGTGCAGGTAACCGGGGTGACCATTCATCTGGTCAACGAGGACTACGATGCCGGTCCTATCGTCTGGCAGGAGCCGGTGGTGATTCGGGATTGCCGCAGTCCCGAAGAAATTGCCCGGCGGGTACTGGCCGTGGAACATCGGCTCTATCCCCAGGTGTTGCAGTGGTTGGTGACCCGGCCGCACCGGGTGACTGGCAAACGCATCCAATGGAACGAAGCGATTTATGATCCAAATTAAACGCGCTTTCATCAGCTGTTGGGATAAGAGCGGGCTGGAAACCCTCGGCCGTGCGCTGCACCGGGCCGGGGTGCGCATGATTTCCAGCGGCGGCACGGCCCGATTTCTCTCCGAGCACCAGATCCCCTGCCAGCCTGTAGAGGAGCTTACCGGATATCCCTCCATTCTGGACGGGCGGGTCAAGACACTGCACCCGCTGGTTCACGCGGCCATTCTGGCCACCGATGCGCCAGCACATCAGCAGGAGTTGGCCGGGCTGGGGATTGAGCCCATTCAACTGGTGGTGGTTAATCTGTACCCGTTTGTGGAACAGGCCCTGGAGGGGGACCTCCCGCTGGAAAAGGCTGTAGAGTACATCGACATCGGCGGGCCAACACTGCTGCGGGCGGGGGCCAAAAACCATGCTCATGTGGTCGTGCTGTTCAACCCGGATCAGTACGGGCCTTTCCTGGAACAGTTTGAGGAGAACGGCGGCGCAGTGCCGGAGGACTTCAGCAGGCGCCAGGCCGCCCAGGCCTTTTTTTACACCAGCTGGTACGACGGGCAGATCAGCCGGTATCTGCAGGCGGAGGCCGGAGAAGAGGGAGGGCTGGAGCGCTTGAAAAGTTTGCATCTCAGCCGCCAGGACGTGTTGCGCTATGGGGAAAATCCCCACCAGGCAGCTGCGGTTTACCGGCCTTACCACCAGCCGGCTGCCGGATTGGGGGATGTGCAGCAGCTGGGCGGCAAAGCCCTTTCCTACAATAATTATATAGACGTTGCCGCCGCCTACGCTCTGGTGCAGGAATTTGACCGGCCTGCGGTGGCCATTGTAAAACACACCAATCCCTGCGGGCTGGCCATTGATGAGGGGGAAAGGGAGCAGGTGACCTGTTTTCAGCGTGCCCTCAGTGGGGATCCGGTATCGGCGTTTGGGGGTATTGTCGCCTTCAACCGCCCGGTGGAAGGAGAAACCGCTCGTGAAATGCAGCGCCTGTTTCTGGAGTGCGTGGTGGCGCCCGGTTTTGAACCGGAAGCGGTGGAAGTGCTGCGGGCCAAGAAAAACCTTCGTCTGTTGGTCATCGATTCGGCCGGATGGAACCGGCGTACCCTGGAATGGCGCTCGGTGCCCGGCGCGCTGCTGGCCCAGGAGAGCGATGTTCATCCGGAGGACCCGGCCGGCTGGAAGCGGGTTACCAGCCGAGAGCCGGACACCCGGGAATGGGCCGACCTGCAGTTTGCCTGGAAGGCGGTGAAGCACGTCAAATCCAACGCCATTGTGCTGGCCTCCCACGGACAGCTCTTGGGCGTGGGTGCCGGCCAGATGAGCCGGGTGGATTCGGTGGAACTGGCCGTCTGGAAGGCCCGCCAGCACGGCCATTCCCTGCAGGGGGCTGTGCTGGCCTCCGATGCGTTTTTCCCCTTTCCCGACGGGGTGGAAAAAGCCGCCGCCGCCGGCGTTCGGGCCATCGTTCAGCCGGGCGGCTCCATCCGTGACCAGGCGGTGATTGAAGCAACCGAAAAATTGAACCTGACCATGATTTTCACCGGCGTTCGACACTTTAAACATTAGGAGAACTACCCTCGATGGCATTCTTTAGCTTTCTTTCTACTGATCTTGGAATCGATCTGGGTACAGCCAATACGTTGATTTACGTGAAGGGCAAGGGGGTGGTGGTCAACGAGCCCTCCATTGTGGCCTTCGAAGAAAACAACAGTAAAGTGCTGGCCGTGGGCCAGGCGGCCCGGGACATGCTGGGGCGAACCCACAAGGACATTCTCACCATCCGGCCCCTCAAGGACGGGGTCATTGCCGATTTTGAAGCCACCGAGGTGATGATCAAAGAGTTCATTAAAAAAGCGCGGGTGAACCGCATCAGCCTGGGCAAAGTGGTGGTCTGTGTGCCCTCCGGGGTCACCGAGGTGGAGAAGCGGGCCGTTCGGGACAGTGCCGAACGGGCCGGGGCGCGCGAGGTGTATCTGGTGGCCGAGGCCATGGCCTCCGCCATCGGCATCGGACTGGAAATCGACAAGCCGGTGGGAAACATGATCGTCGATATCGGCGGGGGAACCACCGAAATTGCCGTGATTTCGCTGGGCGGCATCGTGCTGCACACCTCCATTCGCATCGGTGGCGACGAAATGAACGAGGCCATCGTCCAGTACTTCAAACGCAATTACAATCTGCTCATCGGCGAAAAGACCGCCGAAATTTTGAAGTGCGAAATCGGTTCGGCCATGCCCCTGGAGGAAGAAATCAGTACCATGGTGAAGGGGCGGGACCTGGTGGACGGCATTCCCAAGACCGTGGAAGTGAATTCCATGGAAATCCGGGAGGCGCTGAACGATCCGGTCAATACGATTGTGGAAACGGTTCGCCTGACCCTGGAACACACGCCGCCGGAGCTGGCGTCCGACATTCTGGATCGGGGGATTCTGCTGACCGGAGGGGGAGCGTTGCTTCGCCGGCTGGACGACCGGATCATGCAGGAAACACGCCTGCCGGTCAATGTGGCCGACGACCCGATGACCTGTGTAGTGCGCGGTACCGGCCGCATTTTGGACGAATTTCCGCGCTTCCAGAAAGTGTTGATGAAGAACCGGCGTGCCTGACGGGACCATGCGCTTTCATTTTCTGTTACCCATTTTCCGCAAACCCCACTACCTGCTTCTGGTGTATGTGGGGCTTTCCTTTTTTCTGATGAGCCTGAATCCCCCGGCCGAGTTGCGCGGCATTCGCATGGGCGTGCTGGCGCTGGTGGAATTCTGGTCGGGCATCCAGGAAAGCCTGACCCGCCGGCAGGTTTCCCGAAAGGAGCTGGAAGCCCTGAAGGAGGAAAACTTTCGTCTCCAGCTCAGCAATCAGCGGCTGCGGGAGGTGTTGCTGGAGAACATTCGCCTGCACCGGCTGCTCAACCTATCCCGCGAGCTGGACGTGGCCTACGTGAGCGCGCGGGTTATCGGCCTGGGAACCGAGCGGGATGTGCAGTCGATCATCCTGAACGTGGGCAGCCGGGACGGGGTAGGGAAGAACATGCCGGTGGTCAATGCCGATGGCCTGGTGGGGAAGGTGATTGCCGTAACCCCGGGCCAGGCGGTGGTACAGATTCTGCTCGATCACAATTCGCTGGTCAGCGCCCGGCTGCAACAGAGCCGCGAGCTGGGCATCGTGAGCTGGGACGGTAGCCCCTGGCTGCGCTTGCAGTACATTCCCAAGAGCGTGGCGGTAAGCGTGGGCGAACCGGTGGTGACCTCCGGTCTGAGCAATATTTATCCGCCCGGATTGAAAATCGGGGTGGTGGTCAAGGTAAGTGAAGATCGGAGAGGATTCTTTAAAAACATTCGCGTGAAGCCAGCCGTGGATTTCAACCGGCTGGAAGAGGTGTTTGTGATTGTGGGCGAAAAGAAAACGCCAGCAGAGAAAGCCGCTTCGTGAAACGGATTCTCCTTCAATACGTCGGATTGTTTCTGGTTGGCCTGCTGTTTCAGAGCACCGTGGTGCCTTATCTGCAGATTGGCCGCTGGAAACCGGACCTGTTACTGGTGGTGGTGGTTTTCATCGGCGTCCAGCGAGGTCCGGTGTGGGGCAGCACCGCCGGGTTTGTGATTGGTCTAATCGGGGATCTGCTTTCCGCACAGCTGGTGGGCAGCGGTGCGCTGGTAAAATCGGTGGCCGGTTACCTGGCCGGCCGCTTGAGCCCACTGTTCGATGTGCGCAGCCAGTTTCTCTTTACCCTGTTGCTGGTCTCTTTTGTTCATGACCTGGGCTATTTCTTTTTGCTGACCCTGGGACAGGCGGTCAGCTTGAATCGAATTGTGTTTGTTTTCACCATTCCCAATGTTTTCTACACCGTTGTGGTGGGCATGCTGGTTTATTTCTTACTGAGGGGCTGGATCAGCAATGAGCCGGTTTGACGAGCCGCGCTGGCGCTCCCGCCGGAGTGTCTTTCTTTTGGTTCAGGGGCTGGTTTTTGTGCTTCTGGGCCTGGGGTTGTACCGGTTGCAGATTCTACATGGCGAGCTCTACCAGGTCCACTCCCAGAAAAACAGCATTAAAGTCATCACCGAAAATCCAGTGCGCGGGCATATTTACGACCGGCACGGGCGGCTGGTGGTGGACAACCGGCCCTCGTTTTCGGTGTTTCTGGTGCCGGCTCAGACCAGCAAGGAAACCATTCACCGGGTCAGTGAATTCCTGCATCTGGACGAGACCGAGATCCGCCGCAAGGTCCTGGGTTCCGGCTCCTTTAAACCCTTTAAAATTGCCCGTCACGTGGACCTGACTACGCTGTCGTTCCTGCAGGAGCATGTGCTGGAATTGCCCGGCCTGGAATGGAAGGTGGAACCGCGCCGGTTTTACCCCTATCCGGTGGCGTTTGCTCATGTGCTGGGCATGCTGGGCGAGGTGGGGGATGAGGAGTTGAAGCGCTCCAAAGAGTACGAGCCCGGTGATTTGATCGGCAAGAAAGGCATTGAAAAAATTTACGATCTGCAATTACGCGGGCGGAAGGGGTACCGGTTCGTCAAGGTGGATGCCCGCGGGCGCACGGTGGAGGAGGTGCGAACCAGCCAGAGCCGACTGCCCTATCCGGGCAAGGATCTGTTTCTCACCATCGATTCCCGGCTGCAACGCTATGCGGATTCGCTGATGCAGGGACGTCCCGGAGCGGTGGTGCTGCTGGATGTGCGCAACGGCGAGGTGCTGACCATGCTCTCCGAGCCGGGATTCGACCTGAATCTGCTCAGCGGAAAAATCGATCCGGCCATCTGGAACCAGTTGCTGGGCGACAGCCTGCATCCCCTCTACGACCGGGTCTGTCAGGCCAGTTATCCCCCGGGCTCGACCTACAAGCTGGTCGCGGCCATTGCGGCCTTAAACGAAAAAATCATCTCCCCCAACTGGACGGCCTATTGCCCGGGTTACTTTCGCATCGGCCGCAAGGTGATCCATTGCTGGAACCACAAGGGGCATGGGCGGCTGAACCTGCAGGGGGCGATTAAAAATTCCTGTAACGTGTATTTCTATCAGCTGGGTTTGAAGATCGGGATCGACGTGTGGCATCGGTACAGCCGGCTGTTTCTGTTTGGCCGGCGGACGGGCATCGAATCGTCGGTGGAAAACCCCGGGCTCATTCCCAGTGCGGCCTATTACGATCGGGTGTACGGCAAGGGCCGCTGGACGGAAGGGATGCTGGCCAATCTGGCCATCGGACAGGGGGAGCTGCTGGTGACACCCATCCAGATGGCCCAGTTTGTGATGATTTTGGCCAACCGGGGTTATTACTATCAGCCGCATCTCACCCTGCGGTTTCAGGATCCGGTAACCGGCGAGGTTGAGGCGCCGTTTTACCCCCGCCAGCACATCGAGGGCGTGGATTCGACCGTCTATCGGGTGGTTCTGGAAGGCATGCACCAGGTGGTGGCCTCGGGAACCGGGGGGCGGGCGCGAATCTGGGGCATTCAGGTGGCCGGCAAAACCGGAACGTCGCAAAATCCCCATGGCAAACCCCACGCCTGGTTCATCGGGTTTGCGCCCTACGAGTCCCCGGAGGTTGGGATTGTGGTACTGGTGGAAAATGGGGGATCGGGCGGGGCGGTGGCGGCACCCATTGCCGGGCAACTGTTGCGGCGGTATTTTTACTACCAGGGAAAATTCGATTACCGGGCCGAACGCCGGGCCATTGCCGCCTGGTTGAAGGCCCAGCGGGAAAAAGCCATTCAGGACAGCTTGAAGCAATTGCAGAACCGGCCAGTGGAGGAGAACTAGAGGCCATGGTAAATCGCTGGATCAGAAGCATCGACTGGCTGATTCTTTTGCCCGTCCTGGGGCTGCTTGCCATCGGTTGTGTGGCCCTTTACTCCAGTTCTCATTCCTTTCAATCGATGGGCCACCAGCCCAATTATTTCAGCGCACAGCTGTTGTGGGTGGCGCTGGGCCTGGTAGGGATGACTATCCTCTCCCTGGTGCCCCCGCGCTGGATTCAATCCTTGAGTCCCCATCTCTACGTGCTGAGCGTGCTGCTACTGGGGGCGGTTCTGGTCATCGGCAGTACCGGGATGGGAGCCACCCGCTGGCTGAAGATCGGTCCGTTGCGCCTGCAGCCCTCCGAGCTGGCCAAACTGGCCACGTTGCTGGCCCTGGCCCGCTATTTGAGCCGGCCGCGGGTGGACGTGAATCGGCCCCGCGATTTTCTGCTGGCCAGTAGTCTTCTCCTGCTGCCCTTTCTGCTGGTGGTGCGCCAGCCGGACCTGGGCACGGCGCTGGTTTTTGCCGCCATGGCCCTGCCGGTCTATTACTGGTCCGGGCTGAAGTCAGGGAACCTGTTTCTTATTCTTTTTCCCGGTCTGGTCATGCTGGCATCGTTTAACTTCTACGCCTTCCTGGTGGTCATGGCTGCCCTGTTCATCTACCTGCTGGCCAGCCGCCGGAGCATGGCCCTGATTTCCTTTAACTTTTTACTCAACGTGTTCATCGGCCTCCTTACCCCGGTGCTGTGGAATCACCTGAAACCCTACCAGCAGCAACGGATTCGCATTTTTCTCCGCCCGGAAATGGATCCCCTGGGGGCGGGCTATCAGATCATTCAGTCCAAAGTGGCGATCGGATCCGGTGGCCTGTGGGGCAAGGGGTTCATGCAGGGTTCTCAAACCCAGCTGCGCTTTTTACCTGAACAGCACACCGATTTTATTTTTGCTGTCATCGGTGAGGAGTTTGGTTTCATCGGCGCGGTGTTGACCCTGTTGCTTTTTGCCCTATTACTATTGCGCATTACCCAGTTTGCCTCCCAGTGCCGCAATCCCTTTTTCAGCCTGGTTTCAATCGGCATCGGCACCATTTTTACCTTTCACGTCCTGGTCAACATCGGCATGACGCTGGGTTTTCTACCCGTTACCGGCCTGCCGTTGCCTTTTATCAGCTACGGGGGATCGGCCATGCTAACCAATCTGGCCATGATCGGGTTGCTGCTCAATTTCTACCGGCATCGTTTTGAGGCTGGCTGAGGCAAACTGTGACCCCTACGTTGGTTGCTCATTCAACAGGGCCCGTCCTGAGGCGCATTCCAGCAACCACTGCGTTCAATTTACAGCCTTGAAGAAACCTGTTTAAGGTGTCTGAGCTTTTCGTCTGGCCCTGCCCTGGCTGCGGTCTCCTTTCCCAGCCTGGAGCGGAAAAGAATGGCGAGCAGGACGGCGAATTATTTTCATTGAATTGACCGGTGCGATATTTTATTTTGGAAAAAAATTTGCAGGTAAATGAAGAAAAAGGCTAAGGGCAGTCCAGCACATCGAAATTTAGTTCTTCAAGGCATTGCCGCTTCTCCCGGAATTGCCGTAGGCCAGGCTTTTTTGTATGTGGAACACGATCTTGAACCTGAGCCACGGGTCATTCAACCCTCTGAGGTCGATAGCGAAATCCAGCGATTTAGGGAATCGGTGGAACGGGCCTCTCAATACCTGAAAAGCAGCAAGGAACAGCTGCCTCCCTCCTACGGCAAAGATGTGGGCAAGATTCTAAGCATTCAGCTGGATTTGTTGCAGGATGAGTTTTTTCTGGCTGAGGTGGAAAATACCATTCGCCAGGAGAAATTGGACGCTGCCTATGCTACCTTTGTGGTGTTTAAGAAGAAGAAAGAAAAGCTGCTGGCCGCCGAAAACGAGTACCTTCGTGATCGCGCGTTCGACATCCACGCCCTGAAAAAGCTGATTTTGAAGAACCTGATGGGAGAACCGGCGCCCCTGGAGGTCGGGCACCCAGCCATCGTGGTGGCCGAAGAGATCGGACCGGCGGACATGGTGCGCCTTCACCGTCAGAGCATCCTGGGATTGGCCACCAATACCGGCGGGCGGACCTCTCACACCGCCATTATTGCCCGCTCCCTCTCCGTGCCGGCGGTGGTGGGACTGGGTAACGTGACCGAAAAGGTGGAGAACGGGGAGCTGATTGTGCTGGATGGTTACGAAGGCTGCCTGATTGTGGATCCCGAACCACAAGTGGTCCGGCGCTTCCGCGAACGGAAGAAAAAGCTGGTGGTTTACGAGAAAAAGCTGCGGGAGGAAAGTCGTCTGGAAACACGCACCCGGGACGGGGTGCCGGTTCAGGTGGCGGCCAACATTGAATTTGAAGAAGAGCTGGGGAGCCTGAAGGAAGTGTTCGCCGATGGGGTGGGGCTGTTTCGCACTGAAGGCATTTTTTTGAATCGGGATTCCCTGCCCACCGAGGATGAACAAACCCGGGTTTACCGGGAAGTGGCCCGGATGGTGGCGCCCAATCCCTGCACCATTCGCACCATTGATGTGGGCGGGGATAAGGTGCTGCGCTGGCTGGTTTACACCGAAGAACGTAATCCCTTTCTGGGCTGGCGAGCCATTCGATTCTGGCTGGACCATCCTCAGTATTTTCTGGTTCAGTTGAAGGCCATGTTGCGGGCCAACGAGCCGGGCAATATCCGAATTTTACTCCCGATGATCAGCGGCCTGGAAGAGGTGTACAAAGTTCAGGAACTGCTGGCTGAAGCCCAACGCCAGTTGCGCGAAGAAGGAAAACCATTTAACCCGGAAATTTCGCTGGGCATCATGGTGGAGATTCCTTCCACCGCCATTTTGGCCGATCTGTTTGCCCGCGAGGTGGATTTTTTCAGCATCGGCACCAACGATCTGGTGCAGTACACGCTGGCTGTGGACCGGGGCAACGAGAAGGTGGCGCGCCTCTATTCTTATTTCCATCCAGCGGTGCTAAGGCTGGTGGAGCAGGTGATTCATGCCGGCAAGCGCCAGGGCATTGAGGTAAGCATGTGCGGGGAAATGGCCGCCGATGGACGAGCCATTCCACTGCTATTGGGGGCAGGGCTGCGCCATTTCAGTTGTGCCTCAGCGCTGATTCCAGAAGTCAAGAAAATTATTCGCAACCTCTCGGTGGCCGAGTGCCGGGAGCTGTTTGAACGGCTGAAGGGGTTGAAAACAACCCAGGAAATCCGTGAGGCGGCCGAAGCCTTTTACCGGCAAAAGGTGGCCGCCCTGGTGGAGGTGACCTGAAGGCAACAGGTATGCCCGTCAACGGTAGAATAAGCAAGTAAACAAATTAAACTTTAAACAGAAGGGGAGGCCCGGTATGTTCGATTTCGACCGATCCAATTTTATTGCCTTTCTGAACGATTTCCCTTCGCAACTGCAAAAATCCAGAACTTCCGTAGAAGCCTTCGCACCTTCTTTTCGCGCAGAGGGAATCGGGCAGCTGGTTTTTTGCGGTATGGGGGGGTCGGCAATTGCGGGAGATCTGCTGGCCGGGCTTTATTCGGATCGCCTCAGTCTGCCGGTAACCGTTGTCCGGGATTACGTGCTGCCGGCTTACGTGGGGGCTCAATCTCTGGTGTTTGCCTGCAGTTATTCGGGCAATACCGAAGAAACCCTGGCCGCCACCATCGCCGCCCTGGAACGCGGCGCCACCGTTGTTGGGGTTTCTTCGGGCGGTAAGCTGGCCGATCTATGCCGGGAGAAAGGGTTGCCCCATCTGTCCCTACCGGAGGGCTTTCCTCCCCGCCAGGCGTTGGGGTATCTGTTTTTTACTCTCTTGTTTGCACTGGAAAAGATTGGTCTGGTTGAAGTAGATGACCGTTCCTTAGAGGAAACGACCAGCCTGCTGGAACAACTGCGCGAGTGGTTTAGTCCGGCCGGCAGCGTGGGCCATAATTTGGCTAACCACCTGGCCCAGAGTCTGTACAAGGGCATTCCGCTTATTTACACCGGGGCGCCCTATCTGCACGCCGTGGGGGTGCGCTGGCGAAATCAATTGAACGAAAACGCTAAGAGCATGGCCTTCAGCAACGTTTTCCCAGAAATGAATCACAACGAAATCATGGGCTTTGAGGGCGTGCCGGAAACCATTTCCCCTTTGCGGGTGATTCTGCTCCGCGATAGAGAAGAACATCCTCGGGTTCAAAAAAGGTTTCAGATTGTAAAGAAGCTCCTGCGGGAGAAAAACGTACCGACCAGCGAGGTGTTCTCGGAAGGGGAATCGCGCCTGGCCCGGGTGATGTCCCTGGTGTACATCGGGGACTGGGTGAGTTACTATGTGGCTATGCTTTACGAGAAGGATCCCATTGACATTAAGAGTATCGATTACTTGAAGGCTGAGCTGGCAGGCGAATAACGGAACCAGAGACTGGCGCAAGGATGAGAGCATTAATTCCGGTAGGTGGTGAAGCGTCGCGCCTTCGGCCGCACACCTTATTACATCCCCGGGCCCTGCTGCCCGTAGCCGGGAAACCGGTGCTGGCCCACATTGTAGAGCGGCTCATTGAGGATGGCATCCAGGAGATCCTTTTTGTGGTGGGGCCGGGCGCCGAACAGATCGAACGATTTGTCCGGCGGCATTTTTCCATCCAGGCACAGTTTGTCCGCCAGGAAGAGCCTCTCGGGCTGGGCCATGCCGTTTACGTCGCCCGGCAATGGCTGTCCGCCGACCAGCCGTTCGTCATCGTGCTGGGCGATACCATTTACGATGCCGACCTGAAGCCTGTCTTCGAGGCGCCCTATACCAGCATCGGTATCAAGGAAGTGGAGGACCCCAGCCACTTCGGCGTGGCGGTGATTAATGAGCGGGGCTTCATTACGCGTCTGGTAGAAAAACCGCAGGAGCCGGTTTCCCGGCTGGCCCTGGTGGGCATCTATTTTATTAAGAATCCGGCCCTGCTGTTCAACTGCCTGGCCGAGGTGATTGAGCAGAAAATCCTGGTTAACAATCAGTACCAGCTCACCGATGCGCTGCAGCGCATGATTGAAAAGGGCGAGCCGATCACCGCCTTCAATGTGGAAGGCTGGTACGATTGCGATCGGCCGGCCAATTTGCTGCGGACCAACCAGATTTTGCTCCAATCCCTGAACTGGCAACCTGGGGATCAGATTGAAGAGAGCACCATCGTGCCGCCGGTGTTCATCCATCCGGAGGCCCGCGTGATCCGCTCGGTCGTGGGGCCCAATGTGTCCATTGGAGCGGGCACGGTGGTGGAGCGCAGCATCGTTCAACACAGCATTGTCGGCCAGAAGGCGCACCTGCAGCATGCGCTGGTGGAATATTCGCTCATTGGGGATCAGGTGAAACTTCGCGGGCGGCTGCAGCGAATAAATTTGGGTGATTTCAGCGAGTGGGTGGGATGAGTGTGGGAGGTGGATGAGGACCGGTGTCCTCCCCGGCCTTCAAAGCCGCGTGTCCCCGCAGAAACGCGGGGAGGTGGGTTCGACTCCCACGCACCTCCGCTAAGGGAACAGTTTGTGCCGCTATGTTCTGTCAATTTTTTTCCGCCGATCGGGCCGCTGTTGGGTGCTCGGCCCTGCCATGACGGCCTCAAAGCGAAGGCCTGATCAACCCTGGTTTGCCGAATTTTTCCACCGAAATTGGTTTTGTAGTCAGGCAATTTGAACAAATTCAATTCAGTGGAAAAAGAAAGAACGCTCTCTGTTTTTGAAGAAGGCAGTTTAATTTTTACGTTCCATTTTAACTTATAAAAAAAAGGAGATTTTTCTTTGATCCGTTTGAAGACGATCCGGGAAATGACATGCGCGGCGCTTTTTCCGGCTGCCCTGATTCTTCAGTTTTTTTCAACCAATTCACCCGCTCAGCCGGCCAGATCCAGCACCACCGTGTTCGATGTCCTCAATCAATATCGGCAGTCCAATCAATACCTGGCTGCTTACCGGGCACTGGAAGCATTTCCCGAGCGCGACCAGCAGACCCACTGGCTGAAGTTGCAATTGCAGCTGACCTACGCCTCGTTCTTGAGTGGGCATCCCGCCTACGACAGTCTGCTGGCCCAGTTCGAACGGCCTCCCAAACCGGACAGCCTGTTCCGGGTGCTGGAACGCAGCGCTCTCCGGGGAGACTCTGTGTACCGGCAGTTGCTGGAGGCTGCAGGGAAGCACCGCGTGGTGATGATCAACGAAAATCATTTTATGCCCTGGCATCGGCTGCTGGTAAGCCGTTTGCTACCGCGGTTGCGCCGGATGGGCTTTCGCTATCTGGCTGTAGAGGCGCTGTTTTCCGACACGCTGATCAATCAACCGGATGGTTACCCGACCGTTTTCAATGGGTTCTACGTGAAGGAGCCGATTTTCGGGCGGCTTTTGCGCCAGGCACGCCGACTCGGTTTTGTCTTGGTGCCTTACGACGTGCGCCAGCAGGGTGGGGATAGGGAAGTCCGCCAGGCGGAAAACCTTTTCCAGCGCACATTTCAAAAGGATTCCACGGCGCGGGTGGTGGTTCTGGCCGGCATTGCCCACGTTTTCGAAAAGCCAACCCCCGGGGGCAAAAAATGGATGGCTGGCATTTTTCGGGACCGGTTTGGCATCGATCCCCTGACGGTGGACCAGACCAGCCTGAGCCGTTACCGTTTTCTGCTGCACGATTCACTCGCCCTGTTGCCTGCCCGAGAGGTGCCCGACAGCAGTCTGCAACGGGCGGATTTCCTGCTGGTCAATGGTCTCTCCTGGCAAGATAGCGCGCCGGATGGCGGAAATTTTCAATTCACCAATAGCTTTGATCAGCCGGTGCAGCTGAATGTGTTTTTGAAGCAGGAGGTCGTGAAAGCCGGTGGTTTTGAGCGGCTAATCCCCTTCCGTGCGGTGTACCTGGCTCCAGGTGCAAGCATTGCCCTCCAGTTGCCGGATTCAGCCTTTCAGCTGGTTGTTTACGGCCCGGAAGGGGAGGTCAAGTTGAGCCGCACGGTCAGGCCCAACGTGCCACAGGCCGGGCAGTGAGGGGAGAGGGTCAGCCCAAGGTCGTTGTCGCCCTAACTGCCAGGCACTCGGAGAACTTTAATGTAGGTGGATACCCTTTTTCAGCGCTACTTTCCTCGGCCATTGTCGTCTTTGCGCAATGAGCCTGAACAATCGAGGGGCTTCATTTTTCTGCCGTCCCTCATCCTCCCGGGCTCCCCCCCACTTTCCCATTCCCGGCTTGATTCCCGGGTGGGCAGAGAAGATATTTGCCTCAACCCCGAAGGGGATGACGAAACGCCGGCCCCGGTTACAGCGGGACGCATACGTTGCACAGGCCCAAGCAACATAGGACCAATGGGTTGAAAAGGAGGCAGGATGGGAAAACAAAAACCGGTTCAGATAATTGGTGTACCGATGGACCTCGGTCAATCCCGCCGGGGGGTGGACATGGGGCCTTCGGCCGTGCGCTATGCCGGTCTGCTGGAACGCATTCGCCGCCTGGGCTTTGCCGTAGAAGATCTGGGCAACGTGGAAGTGTCCGTTCGGGACACCCTGCCGGCCGAGGGGGGACTGGCCTATCTGCCCAGCATCGTGCACACCTGCAATCTGGTAGCGGAGCAGGGCCGTCAATCGATCGCAGACGGTAAAATGCCTGTTTTTCTGGGTGGGGATCACTCCATCGCCATGGGTACGGTGGCCGGCGTTCAGGCCGGCGAATCGGTGGGGGTCATCTGGGTGGATGCCCACGGGGATTGCAACACCCCGGAGACCAGCCCTTCGGGCAACATTCATGGCATGCCCCTGGCCGCTTTAATGGGATTCGGCTGGGAAGAAATGATCAATGTGGGCGGCCCGGGAGCCAAGCTGCGCCCGGAGGATGTGGTCATGATTGGCGTGCGCGATCTGGATCCGGGAGAGAAGACCTTTTTGCGCCAGCAGGGTGTCACGGTGTTTACCATGAGGGAGATCGATGAGCGGGGCATCGGTCAGGTGGCCCGGGAAGCGCTCTCCCGATTGCCCCACGGCCGGTTGCACGTCAGCCTTGACATGGATGTGCTGGATCCCTGGGAAGCGCCCGGAGTCGGTACGCCGGTGCCCGGTGGTCTCACTTATCGCGAGGCCCATCTGTTAATGGAGCTGCTTTGCGACGACGGGCGGGTCGCCTCCCTGGATGTGGTGGAAATCAACCCCATTCTGGACTACCACAATCGCACCGCCGAAAGAGCAGTGGATCTGGTGGCTTCGCTGCTGGGGCAATCCATCCTGTAGCCGGCTGCTTGGTCTATTTTAACACCAGAACCCACCTTAAAATACCGCCGTTGCGGGAAAGTCCACTTTTTGCGTACCAGGGTATTGAAAAAAATCCCCCTTTCGGTTATATTGCACACTCAGAAGCGAGAAATCGACTGTAGCATCGTGAGTTGTCCAATGGAACGCTGCCTGGTTTGGGGCCTTCTGAGCGCTCCGCTGATGTGAGCATTGAGCCGATGTCCTGGAACCGCTAACCCTTTTTCGATCAAACACATTAGCGATATGAGGATTTTCTTTCTTTTCTGGGCCTATCTCTTGATTGCCGGCTCCGTTCTGGCTCAATCCTCCCTGTCCGATCCACGCTTTTCAAAAACCACCATCGACGACAACACCAAGTTCACTTCGGTGGGCAATATCGGCATTACGGTGACCAATTTCGGCGTGCTGGGCGACGGATTTGTCGAACAGGTGCCGGTAGATCAACCTTCCTGCGAGTATCCCAAGGGGTCTGGCATCGAGCACATGTTCGATGCCGGTTTGTGGGTGGGGGCCAGAACCCCGACCGGGATTCGGGTGACCACCGGCGCCTTTAACGCCGCCCGCCTGCCCAGCGGGGCCTCCCAGAATTTTGAATTTACCAGCACCGCCGATCCCAACGATGTGGTGGTGGAGCGCTCCTCGCTGCCCGAAGCCAAATTCTTCTCCCCGGATGCCATCAGCCATCAGGACTTTGTGGCCGACTTCACCGATACCAATCGATTTGTTCCCGGAACCAGCATTCCCATTCCCGGCCACGAACCGCTGGGCATCGCCGTGCATCTGGAATCCTACGCCTGGAACTTTCCCTTTGCAGATGCCTTCGTCATTTTTAACTACACCATTCGTAACGTCTCCCGGGATACGCTGAAAGACGTGTACGTGGGCCTGTGGGCCGATCTGGTGGTGCGCAACACCAACATTTTGCCGCCGCGGGCCGGGGCGCCATTCTTTCAGGATGTGGGCGTGGGCTTCATGGATAACGATACGGCGCGGATGATTTACGCCTACGAGTACGATGGCACCAATTACACGCTGGCGGACAGCTATGTTGCCTTAGTTCTGTTAGGTGCCGAGCCCCAGCACGGCGATGCGGCCTATCAGGGCGAGATGTTTCACCAATGGTGGTTGTTTTCCGGCGGGAACGAAGACTGGCAGCGGGCGCCCAGCGACGAGACCAGCCGGTACGAACGGATGCGCACCTCCATTCCGGACAACATTTACCAGGATATTCGCAATAATCTGCCCGGTAATTACATGAATTTAATATCCACCGGACCGTTCGGGCACATCGATCCCGATTCCAGCATCAATGTGGTGTTTGCCATCGTGTGTGGTAAAAAAGCGGGCACCCGCCCGCCGCGCTTCGACGACATTGCTGCAAAAGCCAATCTGCTGGAGCACATCTCCTGGGCCCAGCGGGCCTATTTTGGCGAGGATGCCAATCGCAATGGCGTGCTGGATTACCTGGGCACCGATTCCACCGAAGATGTTATCCCCAACGGCCGGCTGGATCGCTACGTGCTGCCCACCCCACCGGCCAATCCCCGATTGAAGGCGGTGCCGGAAAACGGCCGGGTCATCCTCTACTGGGACGAAACGGCCGAGGAATCCATCGACCTGATTTCCAAGCAGAAGGATTTTGAGGGCTACCGGATTTACCGGTCGTTCATCGGCGACGATCGGTTCTCTGAAGGGGGGCTTTTCGACAACATGCGCCTGATCGCCGAATTCGATCGCCGGGACGGGCTGTTTTACGATACCGGTTTGCAGAGCGTGCGAATGGATGAGCCATTAATTGAGGTGACCACCGACCCGGAAACCGGGCTCAAGGACACCATCGTTTATCGGTACAAATTCGAGGTGGAAAACCTGCACAACGGCTGGCAGTACGCCTTTGCCGTGACGGCTTTCGATAGCGGGGATGTGTCGCTGAATTTGCCCAGTCTGGAGAGCAGCAAGCTGCAGAATGTGGTGGTGGTCAGTCCGGGAACGCCTCCGCCCGCCGGCGGGGGGCAGCAGCTGCCGCAGGTAGGGGTGTATCCCAATCCTTACCGGGCGCGGGCCCTGTGGGACGGCCGCCTGGAGCGCGAGCGGCGCCTGATGTTCTACAACCTGCCCCGCAATTGCGAGGTGCGCATCTACACGCTGGCCGGGGATCTGGTCGATTCCTTCGTCCACCACGGGGATACCTACAACGGCACGGACATTCGCTGGTACCAGCAATTTTCCCAGCAGAATACCATCTTTCCCGGAGGCGAACACGCCTGGGATCTGGTGACCGAAAATGACCAGGCGGTGGCCACCGGCCTGTACCTGTTTACGGTAAAGGATCTAGACACCGGACGGATTCAAAAAGGAAAATTTGTGGTGATTAAATAGCGCTTGGGTGCTGGAGGGAGGGCAGGGGGTCGCGCGTTGCCCCTGCCAGGCAGTTGAGATGCTGGCTTAACCACTAACCCAGGAGGTGAGTTATGACCCGTTACGTTACGGCATTCTGTGTACTATTCATGCTGTTCGGTCTGGCCGGCCGGGTTCATGCCCAGTACGACACATTGACCGTCCGGCAAATTCAGTGGGTTCCCGATCCGGCGGCCGACGATATTTCCCCCCATTTTGGGGACACGGTGGTTGTGAAGGCGATGGTGATGAACGACCCCCGGGCGCTGTGGGTGGGCGCACGCTGGGCCTGCTTTGTGGTCGATCCGGACAGCTTTCCCAATCCCTGGAGCGGCTTTTTCGTCATTCAGCACGACACGTTTGCTGTCGGAACCAATTTCGGGTTTCTGCAGCCGGGCATGATCGCCTATTTCACCGGGGTGGTCGATGAGTTCAGCCACCTCACCCAGCTGGCGCTGCTGACTAATCCGCCGGTTCCGGTGGAAATCATCGGCGTGGGGACGCTGCCTTCACCGGTTACACTGACCGCGGCCGACCTGCAATCCCGCGATGTGGGGGAACAGTACGAATCCTTCTTTGTGCATATCGATAATGCCACCATCATCAACAATGCCCTGGGCAGCAACCGCGCCTCCTTTACCGACCCCAGCGGCGGCATCACGTTTCTGGATGACTATTTCTTCTTTTTCCGCAACATGTTTAATCAGGGGATTTTTAACTGGCCGCCGGCCGGGACCAATTTCAGCGTCACCGGTTTTGTCCGCGACATCGATTTTAACGCCGGCGCCGAGCCCTACAGTGTTAATCCGCGCGATACGCTGGACCTGCAAATCCTGACCAATCCGCCGGTAATTTCTGATGTGGTGCGCAACCCTGGTGTACCCACCTCCAGCGACCCGGTGACCGTATCCGCCACCATCGTGGACAATGGTTCCGTGCAGGAGGCCAAACTCCACTACAGCGTCAACTGGGGGCCCTTCCAGGAAATGACCATGACCGCCAATGCGGACACCTTCTCGGCAGTCATTCCCGCCCAGCCGAACAACTCGTTTGTGCGTTACTTCATTTCGGCTGTAGATAACGTGGGCGATGCCACCACCTTTCCTGGCGACACCTCCCAGGCCACCGGCAGCATCCTGCACTATGTGGTGCGGGAC
>RFHE01000207.1 GCA_003696445.1 Calditrichota bacterium
CTACCGGTCAACCGATCCGTAGAAACTGCCGCCATGGACATGGACTCCGCCGGACGCCTGTGGATTGCCTACGAAGAGGACCAGATCATCAAGGTGCTGCACAGCCAGCCGCCCTTTGATCTGTGGGAGGGACCGGTGGCGCTAAATCGCGGTGAGGTGAGTTCGGACGATATTTGTGACATTACCGCCTTTGGCGGCGATCGAATCGGGGTGATGTGGTCGGATCAGCACAGCGGGGCTTTTTACTTTCGCTATCATGACGATGGTACCGATCCCAAACATTGGTCGGAGCAGGAAATAGCCTGGAAGGCCAGCGGCTGGAGCAATGCCGACGACCACATCAGCCTGGCCGCCGCCTCGGACGGCACCATTTATGCGGCGGTGAAAACCGGCGGCACCGATCAACTGGGTCTGCTGGTGCGGGATTGCCGGCAGGGCTGGGACCAGGTGTTTCACCTGATCGATATTGGTGGGACCAGGCCGATCGTTGTTCTTAATGAAATTAAAGAACAGATTTACGTGTTTTACAATTTGGAAAACGGTTTTAATGATGTGGTTTGCCGGCAAAGTGCTTTTAAGCCGATTGCTTTTGGACCGGAGTTGCCGGTGACCAGTGGAGAGGCGGTCAAAAATGTCTCCAGCGTTCGGAACCGGTTCGACCAACAGGTGATTATCGTTGCAGGGAGTAAACCGGATGAGCAACATCGGGCTTATTTGCTCAGCCGGCTAATCCTGTCCGGGCAGGTTTTACCAGCAGAATTAAACGGCCTCTGGTCCTGGCGGGAAGGTGATGCCGTGGTCCTCTACTGGCGGGTTTCCAACGAAGTCTTGAGCGATGGTTTTGTGGTCCTGCGAGGGGTTTCGGCTGAAGGGCCCTTTAAACCGGTGGCGAGTTTTCAGACGAACGGCCTGCTTGTGGCTCGGGGTGGCCAGGACCAGTCTGTGGACTACCAGTTTGTGGACGAAAACCCGCCCCTCGATGTGCCGGTTTACTACCGCCTCTACACCCAGAACTTCGCCCGGTACAATCTGCTGCTGGGCATTACCCATGTAAACGCCCTACAACCCTGAGTGCGAGACTCACGCGGCGGAAACCCATCCTTTGAATATTGGAGCATGTCAGTTCGTAGCGCCCCTTCTCCCTATGACCCTTGTTTATGTGGACACGTGGGACTAAACTCTCCGTTACGGTGCCAACGTCCAAAAAAATTGGAGGAGGCCTTCATGGGAACCCTGAATAAGAGGCGTGTTTTGGTGGGGGGATTGCTAGCCGGCCTGGTGCTGGATATCAGTGAAACCATCCTGAATGTGGCGGTGGTCGGCGAACAATGGCAACAGGTGATGAGCCAGTACGGGCTTCAGGAGTCCTCTGCAATCATGGTGTGGTACTATTTGTGGGGATTTTTGACCGGGATTGCCACGGTCTGGATTTACGCGGGCATCCGGCCTCGATTTGGCCCGGGGCCGAAAACCGCCGTGCTGGCTGGTTTAATGGTCTGGTTTCTCCAGTATTTTCTAGGCTTTTTTGGCTACGGACTGTCCGGGATGTTTCCCATGAATCTGGTCCTCATCAGCCTGATCTGGGGCTTGGTGGAAATGATTCTGGCGGCGCTGGTGGGTGGCTGGTACTACCGGGAGGAGGCTGCTCCGGCAACGGCTTAAGGCAGACACAGGTACCCTTTTCACATCAGCGAAGGCCCGCTTCCACGGCGGGCTTTCGAGCGTTTTCCTTGGGAGGCTGTAAGAGGGCTTCAATCAGATTGCGCTTGGAGAAATGCCCCATGGTTATCCAGCTCATCTCAGACTCCCGGCCCAGCAGGCGATGTTGAATGGCTCGCAAGCTGTAGCCCTGCCGGTGGAGCGACTGGGCCTGCTGGCGTAGCGACACCAGGTAGTCCAGTTTGCGTTGAATGGCTTCGCGCCCCTGCGGTAGCATGCCGCGATGGGCACAAAAAACCACCTGAAAGTTGTAGCTCAATACGTGGCGCAGGCTTTCCATCTCCTGGTGGGGATTTTCCTCTTTGCGCAGGTACTGCGGCCGGTCGCTAATGTAGAGATCTCCGGTGAACAGCCAGCCTTGATTGGGTTCCAGAAAGCAGGTCATATCCGGCGCGTGTCCGGGGGCCGGGATGGGAATGAGGGTAAACCCCTCCGGCAGTTCAATCTTTTCAGGCAGTGCTTCCGCCGCAACCGGTTCCGGCACCCCCCAGACGATCTGCCGGTAAAGCTGGATGGGAAAGCCATTGCGCAAAAAGGGGAGAGAGGCTTCCGGAGCCAGCACCCGCACACCCAGGCGAGCCTTCAGTGCAGCGGCGTTGCCGCAATGATCCTCATGGTGGTGAGTGAGCAGCAGCTGTTGGGGTGGATGGGCTTCCAGCCAGGCTTGCAGCACCTTCCACTGGTTGGGCGGACCGCAGTCAATGAGCGTGTTACCGAGCCGGTAAACCAGCACGGTGGTGTTAAACCGGCGGGTAAAGCGGCCGATGCGAACCGCCTGTACAGCCTCGAACTGTTGTTGTTCTACCAGGGCCATAATGCTTCTTTCCTTTAAATCCCTTCCATGGAGAGCACGTAGGCCATAATGGCCAGTGATGCGGCGCCGAGCTCCAGTTCCCGTTGGTTGACCTTGTCGATGGTATCGTTATCGGAATGGTGGTAATCGAAATAGCGATTGGAATCCACCACCAGCCCCATCTGCACGGTGCCCAGCTTTTTAAGCGGCGAGATATCCGCCCCGCCGCCACCGCGAACGATTCGGTCCGCGCCAATTTCGCTGAACAGGCCGGCCCAGCGCTGTATTCGGGCCAACACATCGTCTGTGCCCCCCACCGTAAAGCCGCGAGGGGTGAAGCCGCCCCGATCGCTCTCGATGGCCACCAGATGCGTGAGGCCGCTGTTGCGGGCGCTGTCCGCATAGGCCCGGGCCCCGCGCAGGCCGTTTTCCTCATTCATGTAAAGCACGCCCCGGATGGTACGGGCAGGTTTCAGGCCCAGGGCTCGAATCAGTCGCAGGGCCTCCAGCACGTGTACGCATCCGGAGCCATCGTCGTGGGCCCCCTGGCCCTTGTCCCAGGCATCCAGATGGGCGCCCAGCAAAATGACCTCTTCCGGGTGCTGGCTGCCCCGAATCTCGCCGATGACGTTGGCACTGCGCACATCGGGCAGGGTCCGGCAGTTAAGCTGGAGGCGAACCTGCAGCTCCGGATCGGCTTTGAGGGCCCGGCTGAGAAATTCAGCATCCAGCGTCGAGATGGCGGCAGCGGGGATTTTGGGCACATCGGGCTTGTAGCGCATGGCACCGGTGTGGGGCACGTCGTCCAGGCTGGTGGACATGGACCGCACCAGCACCGCCACCGCCCCCTGCCGGGCGGCATAGACGGCGCCGTAGGTCCGCTGATCCACTGCACCGGCATAGGCCCGAAAGGTTACCCGCTGCGTGGGGTCCAGCGGCCGATTGTAGAAAACGATTTTCCCCTTCACCCGGTCCCCCAGTTTTTCCACCTCTTCCAGACTGTGCACTTCCACCACTGGGGCGGTAATGCCGGTTTCCGGAGTGGCCACGCTACCGCCCAGCGCGCAAATCGAGAGGGGCACGGTGCCGAATCGGCCCGAGTTCACAATGGCGGCGTATTCCACCTCCCCCCGGACCCAGTGGGGCACCAGTACGGGCTGGCGGTGGACGTTTTCCAGCCCGAGCGCCTTCATGGTCTGGTAAGCCCATTCCACGGCGGCAGCCGCCTGGGGCGAACCGCTCAATCGGGCCGTGCCCACCCGAACCAGTTCCTGCAACATGGCGTAAGCCCGGCCGTGAGCCAGGGCGCTGTCGATCAAGGTGCTGGCCAGCCGGTAGTAGGAGGAATCCGGTTGGTTGGCGGGATGATTCACCTGGCCTTGGCCGTTGCCGGCCACCAGTAAACTCAACATCAGGGAAAACATAAGAAAGGGCTTCAGGCGGCGCATCATGGACAGATCTCCTTTACTGTACGGTTTCTGGTTCCGGGTTCAAAGAGCCGGTGCAAAACAAAGTTCAAAAATATTTTCAATTGGGTATTTACTTCAAGCAGTTGTTCAGAAAACAACCCGGAGGGCTCCTCAGGGAACTGAAAGAAGCGGGATGGCTGGACCGGGGTTTTGTGTTACGCTTCCCGGCGAACGATGAGCAGGGTCATGTCGTCCGCCTGAGGCAGGTCCCCCGCATAGCGGTTGACTTCGTTCAGAATTGCAGCCAGCAATTGCTCGGGCGGCAGGTGAGCCTTCTGCTGAATCAGTTTACGCAAACGGTCTTCGCCGAATTCTTCCTGACGATCGTTGACGGCCTCGTTGATGCCGTCTGTGTAAATGACCAGCAAATCCTGAGGCTGAAGCGAGACGGTGGCTTCCTGGAACTGGTATTCGGGCAACAGGCCGAGGATGGTGCCGGTGCTTTTCAGGAGTGTGAGCCGGCCATTCGCCTGAACCAGCAAGGGATAGTTGTGCCCGGCGTTCACATAGGTCAGCGTATGGGCGGCCACGTCCAGCAAGGCAAGAAAGGCGGTGGCAAACTGTTCGATGGCGGTGTTCTGGTAGATGAGTCGATTCAAGCGGCCCGCCATTTCGCTCAGCGAAAGCGGTTCGTGGATGATGAGCCGGAAGGCGGCCTGCAGATTGGCCATTAGCAGGGCGGCCGGAACGCCTTTGCCGGACACATCGGCCACCATCAGCGCGATGCGATGCCCCTGCACGGGAATGACGTCAAAATAGTCTCCGCCCACCTGGCGCGTGGGGACATTCCGGCCGGCCATGCGGTAGCCGGGCGGTTGCACAATTTTACCGGGAAGTAGGCGTTGCTGGATGGCGCGAGCCACATTCAGTTCTTCCTCCATGCGTTGCTTTTCCAGGGAGGCACTGAACAGGCGGGCGTTTTCCAGGGATATGGCAGCTTGCGAGCCCAGAGTAGCCAGAAATTCAAGGTCGGTTTCCCGATAGGGTTGGCCGTTAGCCCGGCCGCCCAGCAGGACCACCCCGCTACAGCGCTCCTGGTGGAACAGAGGCAGGAGGACTTCCACCCCGGCATGAATCAGGGCTTTGCGCAGGGGACCGGCCGGCAGGGCCCGGACCATCTGCGCACGCCCATCTTTGCATTCGGCCAGGCCTTCTTGCAGCAGGGAAAGCAGGGGCCTGGCCTCCAGCCCCTGCGAGCGTACCAGCAGCGGGCCCGCTTCCTCAAATAAAATCACCGCATGATGATTTACCAGAAACTGGCCCATCAGGGCGTAAGTCAGCGTTTTCAGCACCTGATCGGTGTTCAGGGTGGAGGAGAGGGCTTGAGTCAGCTCGAACAGGGTGCGCAACTGCTGAATGCGAAAGTCCAGCTGCTGGTTGACCGACTGGATTTGAGCCACCTGGAGGGCATTGTGAATGGACATGCCGGCCAGGGACGCCAGGGAGGCGAGAAAGCGCACTTCCTCTTCGCCAAATGTATCGCCGTTCAGGCGAGGTCCCAGCAGAACCAGGCCCAACACCCGATCCTGATGGACAATGGGCAATCCAGCAACCAGGCCACGCTGCTTCATCAGGCCTACCAGCGCATCCGGAAGCGGCTGGGCCGAGGATGGACGAATGTGGAAAAAACGGGTGGGGAGGTTTTGCACAAGGACCGGTTCGGGCAGGGCCGCGGGTTTGATGCCCCTGGCACAGGCTGGCTTGAGCAGGCCATTGGAAGGCTCACGCAAAAGCACCAGCCCTCGGGAAATCATCAGCCGTCCCAAGATGACCAGCAAAAGCCGGTTTAAAATGTCCCCCAGTTCCAGGGAACGATTCAGGGCCTGGCTAATCTCGAGCAGAGAGGCCAGCTCAACTCGGGATCGGCTGGTTTCGTCGCTAATAGTGTGCGAGGTGTCGGCGCTTTCGGGCTTGCTTTTTTTCATCGGCGGTACAGCTGCATGGGTTTTCTCCTTCTGAGGTACAGAAAATTACGAAAAAATCGATCGGGACGGTGCCGCTTTTTGTTTCTTTCGCTGACTGGCAATGCCGGCGGGGGGTAGTGGCGGCAGTTCCCCTTTGTTCGGGCACCGGGGGCATGAGCCTTTCGTCCATCCAAGAAACGCTGCGCCGAGCTGGGAGAAACCTTGTAGTAAAAGAACACATGGGGATGCTGGACCATCGAATTGTGTTTCCTCGGTTTTTGGTTCAAAAACCACACTGCCTGAAGAACTCTCAGCGCGGGCGGTGGTAGAGGCGCTTTGCCTTCTTTGAAACCTGGGCAGTGGCCCTTCTGGCACGCTTTACTGGTAAGGAAGGAGGTGGTGATGAGTGAAATGTCCTTGCATCGGACGCATGGGCTTAATCTTCCCGTTCCAGAATTGCCTACAACCGATAAGCCGCCCTATTTTCCGGTTTTCTTAGAATTGGAACGCGCTGATTCCGAGGCCCTATCGGTGGTATTGCCGGGAGCGGACAGGTATTTGACCAGACGCACCTCGTTGCGGACCCCTGGTTGAATGCGGAAATAAACCCGATCCATGAGTTTTTGCATCAGATAAATGCCCAGACCTCCGCGGCGCATCTGCCGGACGTAGCGGACCAGATCCGGAGAGGGAAGTTTTCGGGGATCGAAACCCTTACCGTTGTCGGCAATGGTGATTTCGATTCGATCCGAATAGGGGCGCACGGCAATGCGAATTCGTGCCCGCTCCGGTGGGGTGGTATTGTTATAGGCGTGGCGGACCACATTGGTACAGGCCTCGTCCACAGCCAACTCGATGTTAATCACCGTTTCTTCGTCGAAGCCCATGTTTTCGGCAATGCCCCCGACGAATTCACGGATTAGGGCCAGGTTTTCCGAAGCTGCCGGCAGCTCCAAGCGGTACACCTTGCGGTTGGCCGGCGCCTTTTGTCCGATGGGTTCCCTCATTTAGCTTTCCTGGTTTGATGCATCCTGCTGAAAAGAGGCCAGTGCTCCCTGCCGATCGGGAAAAAAACGAAACAAAGCGGGAAACCCCAGCAACTCAAAAATTTTGTACACTTTTGGTTCGGTGCTGCAGAAGCGAATGTCGCCCCCTTTTTCACGAATTTCTTCAATAAAACCCATAAATACGCCCAATCCTGCAGAACTGATGTAACGCAATTGCTGAAGATCGGCCACAATCCGATATTGATTCTGGTTAATCACTTTCTGAAGCGTTTTTTCGAACTCGGGGGCAGTGTGCGCATCCAGATAGCCCTGCAGGGCCAGCACGACAATGCCCTGTTCTTCCGTAGTCTGTACCTCAAATTTTGCCATGCTTAACGTCTCCTTCCATTCTGTTTACGGATTGTCCCTGGCTTTGTTTTGCATCTGTACTGCCGCCGATAGCAAACCCTCTTCCTGAGATTGTGAAACTTCCGTTTTTTGGATTAAAATCAAAGTCAAATCGTCCAGCAGTGCCCTGCGTTGCAAAAACTCGGTAATTTGATCGAAAATGGTTTCTTTGGCTTCTTCTACGGATTTGCCGGAAACGGCGGGCAGGATTTCCTGCAGGCGCTGGTCACCGAATTCTTCCTCATTTTGGTTGCGTAATTCGGTAAGCCCATCGGTGTAAAGGAGGAGCAAGTCGCCAGGTGCCAGCCTCACGGTGCATCGGGCGATGTATTTTTCGAAGAGGGGACCCGCTTCCAGGCCAATGCCCAGGCCAGGGGGCTGGAGCACGGCCAGATGGTGGTCGGCGGCCCGCCAGTGCAACACGGGGGTATGCCCGGCACGCACAAAACTGAACTTGCCGTTTTCCGCCTCGTAGCGGCCCACAATGGCGCTGATGAAAGCTTTACGTTCCATGTTGGGGTACATGATGCGGTTGGCCTGACAGGCCAGCTGGCAAGGGTCATTTTCTACCCGGGCCAGGGTTTGAATCACCCCCTTAAATTCCGCCACATAAAAGGCGGCCGAGGTGCCTTTGCCGGACACATCGCCGATAACCAGGCCCAGGGCGCCATCCGGATAGGTGAAGAAATCGTAATAATCGCCTCCTACCTCGTATGCGGCCAGGGAAAGGGCGGCAATTTCCAGGCCGGGAAGGCCGGGTAACTGTTGGGGCAGCAGTTTTAACTGAACCTCGCGAGCCACCTTTAATTCCTGTTCAATGCGCTCGCGGAAAATGGATTTTTCCACCAACTGGGCATTTTCCAAGGCAATGGCCGCCTGATGGGCAAACCCCTCCAGTAGGGAAAGATCCTCATTGTCGAAGGCGTAGGCGGTGTGACTGAGGGCATACAGTACACCCATCAGCTGGTCCCGGTTGGAAATGAGCGGTACGGCCAGCAGAGAGCGGGCCTCTTTCTTCCAGGCCACCAGCGGGGCATAGTCCTTGTGTTTGTGTAAATCGGGAATCAGCACGGGTTGTTTTTGATGATAGAGATGGCGCACCAACACCGGATGCCGCTGAAAGGGGCTGTTGGCTGCCTGGGCTTCGCTCAAGTTCTCCCAATGAACTATTTTGAATCCTTGGCCATCCTCCTGGCGCATTTCCAGCCAGGTGCTGTCGCATTCCAGCACTTCTCGGCTCAAGCGGGTAATCATTCGAATCAACTTTTCCGGTTCCAGCTCGGTATTCAGCGTGCGGGCCAGCCTGTTTAGCGAATTCACTTCCCGGATTTTTCGATCGAATGCTTTGGCCGTAGGCAGGTAAATGAAAAGTTTTAGGATAGCCACCGTGGCGTAGATGAGCAAAAACAGATAGAGCATGAAACTAACCGAAGCGATAAACAGGCTGTAGGCGGTGAGATGGGTTCGATAGACCACATCGAACAGGCTGTAAATTTCCGACAACAGCACAATGCCAATGGCAAAATACAGCCATTTAATTTTTCGCGGCAGATAGACAATCCAATCGTTGTGAAAGGAAAGCTGAACCATGAAAAACAGCGTGATTAAAAAAAGGATGGTATTCTGGGCGGATGTCCCGGAGAAAGACAGGTGCAAAGGCTGCTGGGTGAAGTACAGCGAGAGGGAGGTGAGTCCGGTAAACAGCAAAAACAACTGAAAGTAGCGCCGGGTGGTGGACTTCTGGCGGTAGAAGATGAGTTCCTGGAGGATCTTCAGCGATGCGATCAGGGTCGGAGGAGCCAGCACGCCGATAATGGTGGCAAACAGTACCGCGGCCACGTTCTGATACTCCGGAGGAAACGAATCCGAGTAGGCCGGATCGAGCAAGCCGTCCAGAAAAAGCACCACCAGATAGTTCAGCGTGAGCAGGGCGGTGAGTCGTCCCAGCTTTTGAGGAATGGTCAGCTTTTCCACACGGAAGTAGCGCTGGACAAAAAACCAACTTCCGGCCAGAAGACCGACCAATAGAATTTCCCGGAAAATGCGCAGGGTGGTAATGGTGATCTGGCTGTACAAGAAGACCAGGTCGATAAAGAAGACCACGAAGACAATCAGCGGCAGGAAAACAAAAATGATGTGCTGACTCAATCGTTTCATGGGGTGAACTGGACCTGTACCGGATCGTAAAGTGGAACGCTTTCGCTGAGCCGCTGCCCATTCGGGGTGACCAGCACCAGCTTATCCCCCAGCCGATCGACCACCACCAGATGTTTGTTCTCGCGAATCAGCTGAATGTCGGATATTTCGGTAAACCCGGCCATTTCCCATTGACGAACACCAGTAAAGGAAAGTTTCCACAATTTTTGTTGTTGGACGTCCGCCACCTCAGCAAGAAAATACATTTGCTGTTCGGGATCAACCTCCAATCGGAGAAAGCGTCCGTTGAGCTCCAGGCTGGGGTTGAGATTTCCGGACTGGGGATTAACAAACAAGGCGGAGCTGGCCGTTGTGCTGTCCGAAGCGGTGGCCAGGAGGTAAAGTTTGGCGTCGGCCGCGACGAGATCTTGTGCCAGGTATCCGGGCGGCACGGGAAAGCGGGCCAGTTGATCCGGTGAGCTAACCGGAATACGAACCAGAAAGCTGCGAGCCAGCGCCCACAAAAATCGCTGATCGCTATCGGTGACCAACTTCAGATATTTGCCGGCAGGGAGGGGTATGTCCAGATTCAGGGTTTTGTCCTCCAGGCCGATTAAGCGGTCGGTACCATCGTCCAGCACGAAAACCCGCGGGCTGTTAAGCGGCCATTCGATTTGAATGGGATCGCTGAGGGAGGTATTGAGAATGAAATCCTCGCCGGGCGGGCTCAGGCGAAAGCGGCTGACCGTTTTTTGCAGGCGGCGATGGCACAGCCAGATGAGCGAATCGGCAAAGCGCGGCGCCCAGTCCACCGGTGGTAATTCGGTGAAAAATTGTGCTTTGACGTGTTGCAAATCGTAACTGAGCCGGTCGATTTCGAAACCTAATTCCGAAAACATCCACACATCCACCGGGCCCAGCAGGGCCTTCTGCGTCTCGGTGGGTTTGCTCTCCGTGCCCCGACCCAGCACGCTGACTCGGTAGAAATACCAGCGGTTTTGTTGTACAGACCGATCCAGAAAGCTGAAGCTGTCCGCGGGCAGTTCTGCCAGCACAACAAACGAATCCGGCTGGTCCACCGCCCGGTAAACGCGAAATCCGCTCACATCCGAGAGGGGAACGCTACGCCATTGCCAATTGAGGGACACGGAAAAGCGCTCCGGAGAGAGCGAAAGCACTAAGGGGGATTGACTGGCGTTGGGATCAAATGGGTTGACCACATCGCGGCGCGCACACCCGAACAGGGCTAGCACCAGCAGTACGGGTATTAACAACAATTTTCCCCAACTTCCGGCCTGTAAAAAAGCCGCTTCCGGAGCAGAAGCGGCCTCAATTGGGGTTCTCTCCCCCCAAGGAGGGGAAGAGGTGAAGTTATGCGCTCTGAGCCCGAGAAGTGCCTTGTACCGGCAGGGCACCGTTTTTTTGAATGATCTGGTCAATCTCCTCAGCCACTTTTTCAATGGACTGTGCTCCATTTACCTGATGAAAATGGCCTTTTTGCCGGTAGTATGCAACCAGGGGATAGGTTTTTTCCCGATAAACCGCAATGCGGTGTCGGACGGTTTCTTCTGTGTCGTCGGGCCGTTGAATAATGCGGCCCCCACAAACTTCACAGCGTCCATCCGCGGGCGGGGGATTGGTGATCAGGTTGTACACTTTGCCGCAGCGCTCACACACCCGACGATTGGTGATCCGCTTGATGATTTCCTCATCCGGAGCGGAGATTTCAATCACCTTTAAGATCACATTGTTCATCTTGGCCAGCAGTCGATCCAATGCCTGGGCCTGAGGAATGGTTCGGGGAAATCCGTCCAGAATAAATCCCCGCTGGGCGTCGGGCTGGCGGAGGCGCTTTTCAATGATCTGGAGCATGATGTCGTC
This sequence comes from Calditrichota bacterium, assembly GCA_003696445.1. Classification (GTDB taxonomy): domain Bacteria; phylum Calditrichota; class Calditrichia; order RBG-13-44-9; family J042; genus J042. Next base: position 11,297 of record RFHE01000207.1, read on the forward strand.
GGAAACCAACTCGCCCCGAGCCATGATCGCCTTCACCTGTTGCCCAAGCTGGCTACCGGAGGCCACTTCGGCACGCAAGATGTCGCCGGTGGCAATTTGGGGGATGTTGTATTTTTTCATCAAAATTTTGGCCTGTGTGCCTTTGCCCACGCCAGGAGGGCCTAAAAGCAGAATGTACATGTTGCTCGCACTCCCTGTTTGAATGAGTTTGCTCTTGATTCCAAATTGTAAAATAAGAAAGTAATTGATCGATCCCATTGCCGATTTGATGCATTTAACAGGACGCCTGAATCAGGTTTAAATGGCCTCCCGGCAGATTGCCGGGACGCCAGGCGTTTTCGGCATCGTTCTTCAGGCCAGGGCCTGCCATCAGTGTAGCCACCTTTAACCTGCGCATTGGTCATAAGAGCGGGCTGTGAGTGCCGCCGGCCAGTCATTGGGCTGTCTCCTTTTGGAGAGTGCGCATTTTTCCGGCCTGTTGCCGGGCGTAAAGCTGGCCGCAAGCGGCACTGATGTCCTGTCCGCGGTTCCGGCGAACGGTAACGGTAAACGGCGCATGGCGCAATCGGTGAACGAACGCCTCGATTTCCTCCTCGGACGGGGACCGATAGCCCAGATCGTTCTCATTGCAGGGAATCAGATTTAACTTGCAGCGGATGGGCGAGAGAATCCGAATCAACTGCCGGGCATGCTCCGGGTGATGGTTGAGACCTTTAAGCAGCACGTATTCGAAGGTAATGCGTTTTCTCTTCCAGCTTCGGGTGTATTCGTAGGCACTCTCCAGCAATTCTTCCAGAGAAAACCGGTGGGCTACCGGCATGAGCTGGGCGCGCAACTCCTGTTCCGGAGCGTGCAGGGAAATGGCCAGGCCGTAGGGCTGCCTTTCCCGGGTGAACTGGCGAATCCGAGGCACAATGCCTACCGTGGAAATGGTTAGTTTTTTACGGGCAATGGCCCCTCCTTCCGGATCGCCCAGAATCTGGCAGGCCTGAATCACCCTAGGGTAGTTCAGGAAGGGCTCGCCCATCCCCATGAAGACGATGTTGGTGATTTGATATTGGGCCGCCAGCCGGCGAATCTGAAGAATTTGCTCGACAATTTCGCCGGTGGTCAGGTTGCGCAGAAATCCCATGCGGGCGGTGGCACAAAAGTCGCACCCTAGGGCACACCCAACCTGGGAGGAAATGCACACGGTGGTGCGGCGCTCTTCCGGGATGAGGACGCTTTCGATGAAATGGCCGTCGGGCAACTGCCAGAGGAATTTTTCCGTGCCGTCGCGGGAGATTTCCCGTCGGGCCAGGGTCAGGGTGCGGAGGGTAAAGCGTTCGGCCAGCTGTTCGCGCAGGGCCAGGGGCAGATTGGATATCTCCAGAAAGCCTTCCACCCCGTGGTGGTAGAGCCAGGTAAACAGCTGGTCGCCCCGGTAAGCGGGCTGGCCAAGCTCCACCATCAGCTGGCGCAATGCCTCGCGCGTATGGCCGATTAAACTGGTTGGTGTCATTGTTGTCAAGCTAATCATTTTTTTCACAAGGAATTTAAGGTCTCCAGGCCGGATTTCCCCATCGTTTTTTAATTCACGTGGCTGGGTAAAAAGGAACTTTTGTTGAGATTTTAGCCTCCCTGTATGTCTCTAAATGGATAAAAGTGAGCAAGCAACGGCGGGAGCAATGGCCGTTTAAAATATTCATACTGCATCCCGGTGCTGTTATTTGAGAGGCGGGGGTCTTGTGGTGGTGCCTTTTGGCAATACCTCTTGACAAAAAGGGAACCGTTGATTACACTGTGAACAGTCGGCGGTTCCCCTCTTCGATTTTTAGTTTAGGGAAAGCTGAACGTGGACGTTGCTCGTTTCTGGTTCTCCTGCATCAGTGTCAATTCCTTCGGCCTGCCGGACTTTAAGGGTTCGACCTTTCGCGGAAAGTTCGGTCACGTGTTAAAGCGAACCATCTGTGTGATGCGGCATCGGGATTGTGCCCGGTGTGCCCTTCGCCAGCAGTGCGCCTATCCGTACCTGTTCGAGACGACCAACGAGCGGCAGCAGACTGTAGCCCGTCCCTTTGTGATTGAACCCCCACTCACTCGAAAGCGCTTTTACCTGGCCGGCGAGCCGTTGGACTTCGGGCTGGTGCTGATCGGCCGGGCCATCTCTTATCTGCCCTATTTTGTTTATTGTTTCGAGCGCATGGGAGAGGAGGGCATCGGGCAGGACCGGGGCCGTTACCAGTTGAATAGCGTGGCGGCTGTGGATGCAGCCTGGCGGAAGGTCCCTGTTTACGATGGCGAGAGCAAAAGGCTGGACAGTGAATTCCCCACCCTGGCGCTGGACGCCTTTAAGGCCCGGCTGCTGCCCCAGGTGACCCTGCATTTTTACACCCCCACGGATATCCGCACGCAGGGGCAACGGGCAGATCAACTGGATTTCACCACGCTGCTGAAGGCGATTCTGCGGCGCTACCACAGCCTGCGCTACTTCCACGGGGACGGGCAGAAGGAGCGCTTTGAGATCGACTGGGATGCTGCGGGGAAGGTGGAAATTGTGCACCAGGAACTGGAGGGCCGACGATTCAAGCGATATTCCAACCGCCAGCGCCGCCCGGTGGCCCTTGCGGGCTTCACCGGTCGCATCACCTACCGCGGCGACCTGGGCCAGTTCTACCCCTGGATCAAAATCGGTGAACTGCTCCACGTGGGGAAGAATACCGTGTTTGGGATGGGGGGGTATAGGGTATTGGATTGAATTGATTAATTGAATTTTTCGGAGATTACTATGTCTATTAATAACTCAAAACCAAAATGGTTAGTTGCCTTCGATACCGACCGGATCAAGAACTTCATTTTTGCCACCAATGCTTTAAAGGAAATCCGCGGCGCCAGCGCCCTTCTAGTAGAACAGGATGAAAAGCGAAAGAAGGATTTAGAAAAATTAGGAGAGCTTGTCTATTCCGCAGGGGGAGGAGGGACGCTTTTGGTGGATTCGGAACAGAAGGCTCAGGAAGTAGTGGCACAAATAGAACGCGATTTTCGATTGGCCACTATAACCGGCTCCATTACCGCCATAGCAGTTTCCCCTGATAAAAGGCCAAAAAGCGATTGGTTTGGGAGACACATGGATGTAGCCGGTCAAATCCTACAAAAGAAAAAATCTTCCAAAGGGGAGTTGAGTTTGTTGCCGGTAGAGCCTTATATGCGATTATGTGATTCTTGTGGCACCCGACCGGCAGAGAAACGATTTGACAAAGATAACACAGGTGATCTGCTATGCGGTTCATGCTATCAAAAGCGAGATCTGGGAATAAGACATAGAAAAGGTTTTGCCGAAAAGTTCAGGGAATATGTGAGAGATCATGAGCTTTCTTCAGAATGGCTCAATGCTGATCCCCCGGAAGACCTGAATGTGCTGGGCGAATTAGATGGCAGTGGCTATATAGGTTTCATTACCGCCGATGGGAATCACATGGGTAAGATGTTGCAATTGTTTGAGAAAAAAGAGAATTACTCAAATTTTTCCACTAAGCTTACCCACTTAATGCAAGAAATCGTGTTTGATGTTTTAGCCCGGAGCACCTGGCCTGTTGAGAAAGCGGGTAAGAAAATTTTACCCTTCGAGATTGTGCTAATCGGCGGAGATGATTTAATGATGTTTACTTCCGCAAGTTTAGCCATCAGACTGGCTGTTAAAATTGTAGAGCGTTTTGAACAGGAATCTCAGGCAATTTTACAAGAAACCGGTCTATTAGAGGATGATTTTTATGACCGGCTTGAAACGGGTTGGGGAGAAGAAAGCTTACCCATCACACGCGAAGAGCTCTTCTTAAAGCATAAAAAACTTACCATGGCCGCAGGGGTTGTGCTCTGTCATTCCAACTTTCCGGTACCGGCGTTGGTGGAAATTGGAGAAGCCCTACAAAAATCGGCCAAAAAGAAATGTGCTGATAAAGATGTAAATTATTCAGAAGGTGCCATTGATTTTCAAGTCATTACCGGTAGCGCTGTGGACCTTGAAACTGCCCGGGCGGCGGTTCCCCATAATCGACCTTACCGTTTATCAGAATTCAAAAAACTGATAGGCTTTATAGAAAAATTCCATCAAAAGGACGTTCATTTTCCCAAAACCCAAATGCAGATGATTTACGATGCCTGCCATTTTCCCAATATCTCCAGGGCAACGTTAGTAACCTTACATGCCCTGGGCAGACTAAAACGGCCTGCTCGGAAATTGTTAAAGGAATTTTTCACTTCCTTTTCACCTCCGGATTATGAATATCTCCGTTGGCCCTGGACCTATATTGCTAACGGCAACGGCGATCAAAATCGAGCCGCCTTTGTGGATCTGGTTGATTTGTATGATTTCGTTTCCAACTTGAAGGAGTAACCCCATGACTCAGCGAATGAAAATTGACTTAACTTTTCAGGTGGTTCTAAGAACTCCGGCGGCGGTGGGATCAGGTTTTCGACGGGGGCAAATTCAGCGAACGGTGGTGAGAGGGCTGGATGGCCTTCCTTACATACCGGCCTCAACCCTGAAAGGGCGATGCCGGGATGTAGCTGTGCGACTGGCAAATACTTTTGGCTTACGAACTTGTGATGATCCTGATCCGGAAACCATGTGTTGGTCGGAGGCAATAGATGATCAACATATACAG
>RFHE01000208.1 GCA_003696445.1 Calditrichota bacterium
ATGGCCGGTTCGGCGGACCACAATAATTTTTTCGATGGATGGTGCTCCTTCCACCGCCTTATCGGCATTGGCCTTCATGGGAATGTCGCTTTTCGGCCCGCGATTGGCCGTATCCTGGGTGATGAGCAATTTACAGCTGGAATCGTTTATCCGGTCGCGCAGCGAATCGGCACTGAAGGCGCCGAAAACCACCGAGTGGATGGCCCCAATGCGGGCACAGGCCAGCATGGCAATGGGCAGCTCGGGGATCATCTGCAGGTAAATGCACACCCGGTCGCCCTTTTTCACCCCGTGAGCCTTGAGCACATTGGCAAAACGCTGTACCTGCTCGAGCAGCTCCCCGTAAGTAAAGTGGCGGGATTCACTCGGCTCATTCCCTTCCCAGATAATCGCGGTCTTATCCCCGTGGCCGGCTTCCACATGGCGATCCAGGCAATTGTAGCTCACATTCAGCTTGCCGCCCTCGAACCAGCGAATGTTGGCATTCACAAAATCGTAGGCCATCACCTGATCCCATTTCTGGAACCAGTGCAAACGTTCGGCCACCTCGCCCCAGAATCCTTCCGGATCATCCACCGAGCGCTGGTAAAGCTGACGATATTCATCCAGAGACTTGATGTAGGCCTTCTCGACAAAATGCTTGGGGGGATTAAATACCTGGCTCATAGGTGCTCTCCTGTACTTGGTTCATCGGTACGGATTGGCTGGATTGTTTTCGGGCAAGCCGTTTCATTAGAGCCGTAAATTTTCTAAAAAGCTACCGCCCGGAGGGGGCAGCCATTCTGTTACCACACCCGCACTTAGAGAATAAGGGATTGGGCAAAATGATGCAAGCATCAATTTGGGTTCGCTCGCAGGCGAAATACCACAGACCTTCAATCTTCTGGAAAGCGAATAAACTGTTCTTCTTCGGTGGAGCCCTTCAGCGCCGTGGTGGAGGCCTGTCCGGCGGTAATGACGTGCTGAACCTCGTCGAAATAGCCAGCCCCGACGAAGCTCTGGTGTTTCACCGCCCGAAAGCCGTGGGTTTCCTCTAATTCGAACTCTCGTTCCTGCAAGCGGGAGAAGGCCGCCATCCCCTCCTCTCGATACCCGACGGCCAGTTCGAACATGCTGGCGTTGAGTGAATGGAAGCCAGCCAGGGTGACGAACTGGAACTTGTAGCCCATGGCCCCCAGTTCCTGTTGAAACTTGCGAATGGTGTGCCCGTCCAGGTTTCTGCGCCAGTTAAATGATGGTGAACAGTTGTAAGCCAGGGGTTTTTCGGGAAACTGAGTGAGCACGGCTTCGGCGAAACGACGGGCTTCGTCCAGGTCCGGCCGGGCGGTTTCGCACCACAGCATATCCGCATAGGGGGCATAGGAGAGGGCGCGGGCAATGGCGCTTTCCAGCCCCGAACGCACCCGGTAGAATCCTTCCACGGTGCGCTCGCCGGTAATAAATTGGCGGTCCCGCTCGTCCACGTCGCTGGTGAGCAGGGTGGCGGCGTTGGCGTCGGTGCGGGCAATCAGAACGGTGGGCACATCCAGTACATCGGCCGCAAGGCGCGCGGCGGTCAGCTTTCGGATGAATTCGCTGGTGGGAACCAGCACCTTGCCCCCCATGTGCCCGCATTTTTTGGCCGAAGCCAGCTGATCCTCGAAGTGCACGCCGGCCGCTCCCGCTTCGATCATAGCCTTCATCAGCTCAAAGGCATTCAGCGGACCGCCGAAACCGGCTTCGGCATCGGCCACAATGGGCGCATACCAGTACACATGGCTCCCACCTTCCAGCTGGGTGATTTGATCGGCGCGTTGAAGGGCGTTATTGATCCGCTTGACCAGAAGCGGCACGCTGTTGGCCGGATACAGACTCTGATCCGGGTACATGGTCAGCGCGCTGTTGGCATCGGCGGCCACCTGCCACCCGCTCACGTAAATGGCTTTTAGGCCGGCCTGAACCTGCTGCACTGCCTGGTTTCCAGTCAGGGCGCCCAGCGCGTTGACGTAGGGTTCATTCTGCATCAATTCCCACAGCCGCTCGGCTCCCAAGCGAGCCAGGGTGTATTCGATCTGGACCGAACCGCGCAACCGAACCACATCTTCGGCCGAATAGGGCCGCTGAATGCCCTTCCAGCGGGGGTTGCGCTTCCAGTCCTTTTCCAGCGCCTTGATTTGCTGCTTGCGATCCAACATATCCACTCCTCACGTGGTTAATTTTAATTTTACCGGCAACTCCCGCCCCCTTCAATCCAGATGCTGGTAAGCCACCAGCGTCAGGAAATCGACAAATTCGTCGTTCAGCACCAGCCCGTCCAGAATGTGCTGGGCGGTCTGAAAGCGTCCTTTTTCCACGGCCTGGTCGCCGAGGGCTTTTTTAATCCGCTGGTAGGCAATGGGCACCATTTCCCGGTACAGATTTCGATCGACGACCCGGCCGGTGTTGGTCTGCGCCTTGTGGCGAATCCATTGCCAGAGCTGGGCCCGGGAAATTTCGGCAGTGGCGGCATCCTCCATCAAATTGTAAATGGGCACGCATCCAATGCCCCGCAACCAGGATTCAATGTACTGCAGGGCCACGTCGATGTTAATCTGGATGCCCAGCTCGGTAATTTCC
>RFHE01000209.1 GCA_003696445.1 Calditrichota bacterium
AGTCGAGACATCTCTCCTGAGATTTCACCTTTCCGCTCTTCTCCGAACGGGGAATTGGGCCACAGATCCACCAGCACGCAGGCGTGAGGCCTGCGGCTACTGACCCGAACGCCCCCAAGGCCAGCAAGATGAGATCCCTCGACTGCGCTCCTCCCTTCGGTCGGCGCTCCGCTCGGGATGACCAATACTATGTTGTTCCCGCACATCAAGCTGTTTCTGAATCTGGACATTTGCGATGTCTTTTTCCGCGCAAATCCGCGTGAATCCGCGGCTGAAAATAATTGGCCGCGGTTACACGCGGACTGAAAAGGTTTTTAGAAAGGTCAAAGAGAGGCAACCCCACCTCCTGGCAAGCGTGCCTGCCTGAAAGCTGTTACCTCCGGGGCGATTCTAGCGCCGGCATGGTGCTCGCGGCTTCCGGGCTTTTCTTTCACGTAGAATCGCCTCTCTCTGCACATGAAAAAACGGCACGCATGTCCTGGCCGGAAAGAACGAGAATGGGGGATGCCCTTTTCAGGGTCTTGAACCGACATTTGCGCCGATCATGCCCCGAAACCTCCGCTCTGGCAACGGTTCAAGAATACCCGTGTGCACGCACCGTGGGTAGCACAGTGGAGCCTTTATCCTGCTGGCACGGTTCTTGAATTTAACCCCCTCCCATGGAAAAAAGAAAAGACAGCTTACAGAAGCCAGAGCAGCGTAAGTGTAATATTACCAGAGCCGTGCCGGCCGGCAGGTTTCTCGGGGTCATGGAGCTGCATGACGATTTTTGCATCGGCTGTGTAGGAATTTCACACAGTTTTTACAGAACTGTAAATACTCTGTGACAACTAAAAAGTGTCTTGCCAGTTACATTTAGAAAGGACATTGAAGGAAGGGAAGAGCAGCCGCAAATACAAGGAGGCTCCCGTCATGGATCGAAAGGAAAGATTAGTCGAGCACGCAGTGGAAACGTATTTTTCGCTTTACATCCGGGACTGGGCGGAACGCCACCAGCTTTCCCCCGAACTGCTCCATGAATTGCAACATTTAATGACCGATTTTTACCACTTTGCAGAGGGGATGGTTGAAGCCGGCGGGATTGCCGAAGAGGACGTTCAGGAGAGTCGCCTGCCTGAAAAAGAGGCAGCGGCCGGGTAAATTTACCCCTGACACGCGGTTTGCAAATTGACGCTCTTCTCTATCGCCACAGTTCTGAACGGTGCCATGTCTTGGTATGCCGCCCTCAATTGTAATGGATTCTTTCCCCAATAATTTTCTCCGCCAAAATGGTTAACAATGTTCTGGCTGGCCTGTGCTCCCCTCCGATGGGGCTGGTCGCATTCTGAACAGAAAAGACAAAAATCGCATTTTTTTGCCTGGCTGCTCTTGTAAGTTTCCCACCAGTTTGGTGTTGCCGGAAGAGGGGGAGCGAATGGTTGGTGATCCGGTGTGGAGGAGGCATGTCCCTGCGCCTGTTTGAATGGGAGGATTTTCACTGGTTTCCCGGCACGCTTCGGGTGTTGGTCACCGATGTGTTGCGTTTTTTGGTCAGCCGGCTCCGGCTATATCGGCCGGCGGTGGCTGTTCTGGTGGCATGTCTTAAAGCCGCCTCAGCGCCGCGCATCATCGATCTGGGTTCCGGCAGCGGAGGACCCCTGCCGGACCTAGCCCCCGAGCTCAGCCGCCACCTGGGCCGCCCGGTGGACATCCTTTTGACCGATCGGTTTCCTCCGCCCCGGTGGCCGGAGGACAGTCCCTGTCGCTACTGGCTCCGGCCATTGGAGGCCACGGCCGTCCCGCCGGACTGGCCTGGCGTGCGCACCCTGTTTAATGCCTTTCACCATTTCCCTCCCGAACAGGCCGGACGGATCCTCCAACAAGCCGTGCTGGCTGGCGAACCCATTGCCGTGTTCGAGCTGGTCAACCGGCATCCCCTGACGGTTGCTCTGATCTGCCTGCTCCCCCTGGTCGTCTGGCTGGTGACCCCGTTCATTCGCCCCTTCAGCTGGCAGCGGCTGGTGTGGACGTATCTGCTGCCCGTCGTGCCGCTGGTGGTCTGGTGGGACGGCCTGGTTTCCTGCTTTCGGGTCTATTCGGCCGAGCAGCTGTACCGGTTGGCGAGGAGCATTCAGGCCCCTGGCTACCGGTGGCGCTGGGGCCAGCAGCGGCGGTTGGGCCTGGTGCAACTGCAGTATTTTGTCGGGATGCCTGAATCCAGAAAAGCGGGTGCAGATCCCGATCTGGATTAAACGCCTACGCTCCTTTCAACGGCCCAGGTAGTGCAGCAGCGGATAGGCCAGATATTCCAGGTAAAACAGTAGCCAGATGAATCGGTAGTAGCGGGTCAGGGAGGCCAGATCGTTCGGGTTGACCCGCCGGGCCTTTCGATGGAGCCCGGCCAGCAGGCCGGCGTGAAACAGGCCGGCGGCCAGGGGCTGGAGACCGCTGCCGGCGGTAAATCCCCAGAACAGCATGCCCAGGTACACCAGCGTCAGCAAACCCAGGCCCACTTGCAGAATGCGCCGCACACCCAGACGGACGGCCAGAGTAAAAATGCGAAACCGGCGGTCGCCGGCTACATCGGGTACGTCCTTGAACCAGGCGATGGCCATGCTCAGGCCGATCATAAAGCCCACCAGAGCCAACAGGTGCGGCGGTGTTGCTGGTCCCAGGCCGGTGCCGGCCAGGAAATGCCAGTACAGGCCAAAGTTTACCACCACCCCCCGGACGGCCAGAATGCAGAACGTGGACCAGAACGGAAAGCGTTTCAGGCGAATCGGAGGCAGGGAATAGGCGGTGCCCAGGATCATG
>RFHE01000210.1 GCA_003696445.1 Calditrichota bacterium
CTTTGCGAAGCTCCGCGCTAGCGGGAGGGTGAAGGGCCGCCTGAGATTTCTTTAATAAGGTAAGCACACTCACGGACGGACTTGCCAGCGCCAATTCAGCAGAATGAGATCCCTCGACTTCGCGCCTCCCTTCGGTCGGCGCTCCGCTCGGGATGACCGATACTATGTTGTTCGTGCATCTTTCTCATTCCACGGCTATGCTATGGAACGCACGGTTTCGGGAGGCTCCGCCTCCAGCACTGGAACCAGAGGGGGCGAGGAATCCGGCTAGAACTTGCCATTGTTGTGGAGCCAACCTTTGCGAAACCCCGCACCGGCGGGGCGGCGTCGGTCGAGGTGACATCCACGGGGGGGGATCCTGCCCCGAACGGGACGTGCCGCAGCCGCTGCAGGCCTTTCAGGCAACCATTTTCCAGCTTGCACTGTCTGGCCGGCCGGTGTAATTTGCCCCGGTTCAAACTTCACAAAGATTCAGGATGAAACGGCGGAAATTTTTGCAAAGCCTGCCCGGGATCGGCCTGCTCCTGGCTTCCAGCACGCAGGCTGTTGCGCGCCTGGTCCTGAATGCTTTTCTCCCCGACGAGGTCCGCCCCAGCAGCGCCGAGCAGCTTACCCTGCGCGCCGGCGGCAGGGAAAGCCGGCTGCCCATCTGGTGGCGCTTCGGCACCGAGTTTGTCAGCGCGGACGATCTAGCCCGCGCCCTGAAGGTCCGCACCTACCTCAACGAAAAAAAGCGCAAGCTGGTCCTCTACCTGCCCCACAACAAGGTGGTGCTGGCCGCCGAAAACCCGTTTGTGCTCATCGACGGGCGTGTTTACCAGATGCCGGTGCCCTGCCTGTGGCACCGGGACCGGCTGTTTGTGCCCATCTACTACCTGAGCGGCATCCTCAACGAGGCGGCCAACCTGCGCCTGAGCTACGACCGGGAGAGGCAGATTCTCAGCCTGAGCACCAAACAGTACAACGTGACCAGCATTGCCGTGGACAGCCGGGAGAACGGCACGGTGATCCGCATTGCTACCAGCCGCAAATTTGCCAAGGGCGAGCTGACCATGGACATGCGCAACGGCTGGTTGCATGTGGATCTGTTCGGCGGCAAGGGCGATCCGGCGGTGCTCAAGCGCAGCCCGGTGCGAGGGCTGGTGCGCAGCATCAAGGTGTTTCAGTTCGAGGAACTGCTCTCGCTGGCGTTTCTGTTGCGCAGGGAACCGCTCTCCCGGCAGGTGTATCAGGATCCGCTGACCAACGATGTGGTGGTGGTGCTGACCACCAGGGAGGAGCCGGTAGCCGAACAAACCTCCTCTGAACGCGAAGGCAGCGACGGGCAGCCCGGCGAGGAGGCCGAGGCCGTCCAGCAACAACTGGAAGCCGAGCGCCGCCGCTGGATCATCGACACGGTGGTCATCGATGCCGGACACGGCGGCAAGGACCCCGGCGCCATCGGGGTGGGCGGCCTGCGCGAAAAGGATGTCGTGCTGGGCGTGGCCCTCAAACTGGGCCGGCTCATCGAGAAAAATTACCCCGAGATTAAAGTCATCTACACCCGCAAGGACGATACCTTCATCCGCCTGAAGGATCGCACCCGCATCGCCAACGAGAAGAACGGTAAGGTGTTTATCAGCATTCATGCCAATTCGGTGCCAAATCGGCGCACCAGCGGCTTCGAAACTTACATCGTCGGTCCGGAGAAGGGTGAAAAGGCCCGCGACGTGGTGCTCAAGGAAAACTCGGTGATCCGTTTCGAAGATCCCTCCTCCCAGAAGGCCTACAAGGGCATCAATCTGATCCTGGCCACCATGGCCCAGTCCGCCTTCATGCGCCAGAGCGAACATCTGGCCTCGCTGGTGCAGCAGGAGATGGCCCGCCGTCTGGCCGGCCTGAACGTCAAGAGCCGCGGCGTGAAGCAGGGCCCCTTCTGGGTGATGGTAGGCGCCACCATGCCCAGCATTCTGGTGGAAATCGGCTTTGTGACCAATCCCCACGAGGCCCGCCAGTTGCGCCGTAACGACTACCAGTGGAAGATTGCCGAAGGGATTTTCAAAGGCTTTCAGAAATTCAAATCGGATTACGAAAATGCCATTTGAACCGACACGCTCCGCCTGTCCATTCGCCAGTAAGGGAAGGAGGGTCCGGTGAGCCCGGCAACGTTACCCGATGCCCTGCCGGATCGCGCCGCCCCGGTCGGTGTGTTCGATTCCGGCATCGGCGGGCTGACCGTGGTGCGCCAGCTGATGCGCCTGCTGCCCGGCGAGGACATCATTTACTTCGGCGATACCGCCCGCATCCCCTACGGCACCAAATCCGACGACACGGTGAAGCGCTTTGCCCTGGAGGATTCCTTTTTTCTGCTGGATCAGGGGGTGAAGGCGGTGGTGGTGGCCTGCAACACGGCTTCGGCCATCGCCATCCAGGTGTTGCGCCGATTCCTGCCCGTGCCGGTGGTCGGGGTCATCGAACCGGGGGTGCAGGGGGCGCTGCGGGAGACGCGCAACGGACGGGTGGGCGTCATCGGCACGGCCACCACCATCCGCAGCGGGGCCTACCGGAGGCTGTTGCTGGCCGCCCGGCCGGATCTGCAGGTGGTCTCCCAACCCTGCCCGCTTTTTGTGCCCCTGGTGGAAGAGGGCTGGATTGAGGATGAGGCCACCTACCTGATTGCGCGGCGCTACCTGCAGCCGCTGCTGGAAAACCGGGTGGACACGGTGATTCTGGGCTGTACGCACTACCCGCTGCTGCGCCCCGTGCTGGGCAAGGTGCTGGGCCCGGGCGTGCGGCTGGTGGATTCCGGGGTGGAGGCGGCCCACCACCTGAAGCAGGTGCTGGCCGAAGCCGGCCTGCTCAACACCCGGCGCCGCGGCGAACACCGCTTCTACCTGAGCGATTTTCCCTACAAATTTCAGGAAATCGGCGAGCGGTTTCTGGAGCGAACTTTGCCCCACGTGGAAACGGTGAACTTCGAAGCGTTTCTGCTGAACAAGGGCCGGCGCTTCTGGGCGCAGCTGGAAAAGCGCTGGCATTCCGCTCCGGTTCCCGGAGGCGACGGGTGAGCAGGGAAGAGGGGAAAATTTCTGGAAGCCGTTGGCATCCCGTGCCCCGATCCCGTATTTTAGGCTAAACAAAACGGCATGAGGCGCCATGAAACGAGTCCCGGCAACCCGCATCCAGATTTGGTTTTTCCTGCTCTTGATGGTCCTGGGCGCAGCGGCCCAGTCCGTGGGCACCACCGCCTTTGAGTTTTTGCGCCAGGAGTACAGCGCGCGCAGCGAGGCCATCGGCGGGAACCTGATCAGCTTTTCCGGCGATGCCAACGGCATGTTTGTCAATCCGGCCGGACTGGCCTCCCTGGCCAATCCCCAGTGGGGGGTGAATTATGTGGATCACCTGCTCGATCTGCAGGGCGGCCAGCTGGTGTACGCACGGCCCGCCACCCGCTTCGGCACGCTGGGACTGGGGTTGCTCTACCTGAATTACGGGGATTTTCAGGAGACTGACGCCTTTGGGCAGGAGACCGGCCGCTCCTTCAGCGCCAGCGAGTTTGCCCTGGCCGCTTCTCTGTCCAACGTGCTGGGACCCGATTTCGATTACGGGGTCAATCTGAAGCTGATTTATTCCTCCCTGGATAACGTGAATGCGGTGGCGGTGGCCCTGGACGGTGGCCTGCAGTACCACGCCCCGTTCAGCAATCAGCTCACCTTTGCCGTGGTGGTGTCCAATGTGGGGCTGGTGCTGGACGATTACACCGGCACCGATGAGGACCTGCCCATTGTGGTGCGGGTGGGCTTTTCCAAGCGGCTGGAGCACCTGCCGCTGGTCATCAGCGGCGCGCTGAACGACCTGACCCTGGAGACCGGCGATTTCTGGGATCGGGCCAAGCGCTTTTCGGTGGGCGGGGAGTTCGACATCAGCGAGCAGGTGAAGTTTCGGCTGGGCTACAACAACGAGGTCAACGACAACGTGAGGCCGCTGGGCCGGCGCGGTTTTGGCGGCATGACCGCCGGTCTGGGCATTGCCTGGAAGTCCTTCCGCTTCGACTACGCCTACTCCGCCTACGGGGAGCTGGGCTCGCAGAACCGCCTGGCCATTTCCGGCGGGTTTTAAATACCGGCCTCATTGCTTCCGCAAGCCGGTTTCAATCCAGATCGTTGGTCAGCTGCACCGCCCGAACGATGGCTGCGCTCACCGCCTGGGCCGCAGCCTCCCCCAGCACACTCACATCCGCCGTCCTGTCGCCCCGGCTGAGGGCGAACACGACATCCCCGTCGTGCATGGTGTGGGCTGGACGGGTGGCCCGGGCAATGCCGTTCTGGGCCATCCAGGCCAGTTTGTTGGCCTGCTCCTTGTCCAGGCGGGCGTTGGTGGCCACCACAGCCAGGGTGGTGTTGGTGGGTGCCAGCGGACTGGCGGTCAGGCCTTTCTTGAGCACTTCGAAGGAGTCGGCAAAGCCCCGCCCACGGCGCTTGCGCGCTCCGGCAACGATCTTTCCCGTGGACGGATCCACCACATCCCCCAGCGCATTGACCACCACCGCCGCGCTCACCAGCACTTTGCCCGGCAGGGTCAGGGTTGCGGTGGCGAACCCGCCGGCCATGGCCTGCTCCAGGCCCAGCACCTTGCCCACCGTGGCGCCACGACCGGCGCCCACCAGTCCTTCCTCGTACCGGCTGGAAGCATTCTGGCAGGCCTGGTAGCCCATCTCCACCGAGGGCAGCAGCACCGAGCGGCCGGGACGCAAATCGAAGATGACCGCCGCCGGTACAATAGGCACCCGGATGCCCCGGGCATCGTAGCCGAAGCCGTGCTGGTGAAGAAACTGCACCACGCCGTCCGCAGTGCGCAGGCCGAAGGCGCTTCCGCCGCTCAGCACCACCCCGTGCACCTCGCGAATCATGTAGCCGGGCCGCAGCAGGTCGGTCTCGCGCGTGCCCGGCGCCGAACCGCGTACATCCACCCCCGCCACCGCCCCTTCCGGGCATAAGATCACCGTGCAGCCGGTGGCTTCGCTGGGGTGGGTGGCGTGGCCGATCAGAAATCCCTTGATGTCGGTAAACCGTGGCATCGGGTGCGACTCCGTTGTTGCAGGTTGAACTGTCCCCCTCCGGTTCGCTCCGTCGGTGGGTACAGTTTACGCAGCAGGGGGGAAAGGTGCAACCGGGGTTGTGGTTCTCCGGCGAGGGGAAAGGATCGGGTAAAAGACAAAAGACAAAAGAAAAAAGACAAAATTTTAAAAGGGTTGGAAGCCTGCCGGGGGACTGGCCATGGTTCTGGCGTCATCTTTCGCGGAGTTCTGCGCCGGGGGGTTGGTGTTGAATGATTTCGGGGAGAGGCGAGTGACTGGCAGGCAGTGCGGAAAACCGTTGAAACGGTTGGCGGATTGACCGGTTGGTGACGCCTTTCCCACCGGGCTGAAGCCGCGGGGCTAATGAGAGAAACCGAGCATTTGTGTCGCCCCTTCAGGGCTTTGGGTGCTGTTGGGGGTGTCTCCTGATCCCGGGGCGCTGCCCCGGGCTGCCGATGTGTCGCCCCTTCGGGGCTTAAGCAGGCAAAGCAGGAAGGATGGTTGGTAGGCCGGTGGATGTTCTGTCGAGCGAGCCCGATTGATTGGGAAAGTCAAGACATCTTGGATGATAGTACATGGTGAGAAGCAAAGCGCTACTTTTTCTCCCATGGGGCAGTTACAGGAAAGTGAGATCCCTCAACTTCGCGCCGCCCGGCTCAAGCGGGGCTCCGCTCGGGATGACCGATCCTATGTTGTTCCTGCATGCTAATAAGCCCAGTAACCCGAAAATTTGTGTTGTTTTTTCCGCGAAAATCCGCGTTAATCCGCGGCTGCTTTTAAATAAGACTTAGACTTAGCCGCGGATACACGCAGATGGACATGGATTTATTGGAGAAAGGAAGAGCCCCCACATGTCATGCCGAGCGAGCCCGATTCATCGGGCGAGTCGAGGCATCTCGGAGAATTTTTCATAGTGAAAAGCAAAGCGCTACTTTTTCTCCCATGGGGCAGTTACAGGAAAACGAGATCCCTCGACTCCGCCCCGCCGGAGCGGGGCTGCGCTCGGGATGACCGATACTATGTTGTTGCAGCATCTTTCTCGTTCCACGGCTCTGCTGTGGAACGCGCGGTTCGGGGAGGCTCCGCCTCTAGCACTGGAACTAGATAGTGGCGAGAAATCCGGCCTGGACCGTCCGTTGTTGTGTAGTCATCCTTCGCGGAGTCCCGCGCCGGCGGGACAGGGTTGAAGGATCTCGGGGCGAGGGGAATGAGAGGCAGGCAGCGCGGGAAACCGTTGAAACGGTTAGCTGAGTTGGCCGCGAAACCGTTGAAACGGTTGGCGGATTGACCGATTGGTGACGCCTTTCCGCTCGGGCTGAAGCCGCGGGGTTAATGAGAGAAACCGAGCATCTGTGTCGCCCCTTCAGAGCTTTGGGTACTGTTGGGGGTGTCTCCTGATCCCGGGGCGCTGCCCCGGGCTACCGATGTGTCGCCCCTGCGGGGCTTAAGCAGGCAAAGCAGGAAGGATGGTTGGTAGGCCGGTGGATGTTCTATCGAGCGAGCCCGATTGATTGGGAAAGTCAAGACATCTTGGATGATAGTACATGGTGAAAAGCAAAGGGCTAATTTTTCTCCCATGGGGCAGTTATAGGA
>RFHE01000211.1 GCA_003696445.1 Calditrichota bacterium
ACCGTTGCATCCGGGTGGAGGTACTGACGGGCCATCTGCTCCAGATAGCGGCCCATTTTCTGCCGATCCAGGGCATCAGGCAAGGTCTTCAGTTTAGGACTTTGCGAAATTCTCTCCAGCAGTTGCTCGCTTTTCATCATCGCTATCGTGTTATTTGTCAACGGGGTTACTGGAAAGCGAGGGCGACATCTGGGCCACAGCCGGGGAGTAGCACGGCACGCCAGGCCCATCCTCACCCCCCACCAGCAGATGAAGAATCTTCCGGACGTTTACCCGGGCATTGAAATTTTGCTCCACTGTCCAGCGAGCAGCCGCGGCCAGCCTCCCGGCCAGTTCGGGCTGCTCAATCAATTGCTGCAAGGCGTCCGCCAGTGCGACGGGATCTTTCTGTTCAACCAGTAGTCCGTTCCGGCCGTCATGGATTAATTCAGGGATTCCCGATACTTGGGTTGAGACCACCGGAATCCCCATGGCCATCGCTTCGACCAGCACATTGGGGATCCCGTCCCGATCGCCATCGGCTTCTACCTGGCAGGCCAGGGCCAAGATGTCCGCCTGCTGGTAGTAACTGAGTAATTTTTCCTGCGGCATTTTACCCAGCAGGGCTACTTTTTCGGTTAATCCCAGCTCGGCGGTCAAAGCCTTGAGCTGTGGTTTGAGTTCCCCGCCCCCAATCAGATAAGCGCGAAAATCGACTCCTCGGCTGTGGAGATGGGACAACGCTTTGATGAGTACCGGAAAGCCCTTTTTGGGAACAAACCGGCCCACCGAGAGAATGACCGGCGGGCGTCCCATCTCGCGCCGGGGCCCCCGGAAACTGAACTGAGAGACATCGACGCCGTGATAACAGAGGTGTATTTTTTCCGGATTTTGTGCCACCCGGCGCAAATGCTGCACGTTAAAACCGGTGCAGGTGACCACAAACTTTGCCCCGTCCACTTTAGCGCGCAGGAAGGTATCCTCCTGCAAGTAAATGTCTTTGGCATGGGCACTGAAACTGTAGGGAATGCCGGTGAGCCAGCGGGCGAAATAGGCCACCGTTGTCGGGCCGTGGCTGAAATGTGCGTAAATCTGATCGGGCCTTTCCTTGCGCAGGTAGTGTTCCACCAGATAAGCGGCCTGGGAAAAGCGCTTGATGGTCGAGGCGCTCCATCGCCGCAGGCTCCGCCTGAGTGCAAAGGAAAATGCCGGCCAGTAACGAGACGGCTGACGGAAAAATTGCTTCAGGTTGGCCCAGACAATTCCGGCAAAATTGGGCCAGAAATAATCGGGGATGTAGCGCACCGGGGCACGCAGGTGTTTCACTTTTTCGTGAACCTGCGACTCGCCGGGGTTGCGCAGGGCGTACACCGTGAGCTGCAGGCCGGCTTCCTCGAGCAAAAGCAATTCATTCAGGATAAACGTTTCCGAGATGCGAGGAAACCCTTTCAACAACACCGCTACCGAGCCGCTGGCGGTGCTTGTGCTGGTTTTTCTCGGCGAGTTTTCCATCAATCCAGCAACCCCAGCATTTCCCTGGCTGCTACGATCGCCCCATCCAGTGAGGGGTAATCCCGATCGTCGGGTACCGTGCGATGATTCAAGCGCTCGGATATTTTTTGCCTCATCACCTCCCCGGAAAGCTCATCCGGGTGCACCCAGTCGAACAACCCGCGCCGGGCCAGAATCTGTGTCCGCATGGTTTGTTCGGCACTGGGTCCACGTCTGGGGACGATGAGTGCATTCTTGCGCAAAAACAACAGCTCGCTGATGGTATTGTAGCCGGCCATGGAAACCACCAGGTCCGCCCGGGCAATGAAGTGAATGGCATCCTCACCCAGATCGGCTATTTTCAAACCCAGCTTGCGAGCCTGGGCTTGTAATTCCCTCAGTTGGTCCTCAGGCAGAAAGGGGCCGGTGGAAATCATGCCATCGAACGGCAATTCGCCCTCAAACTGTGCCACTGCCTGGACGAAGGCCGCCATCATGGCCCCGGCATCCTTACCACCCCCGCCGGTCACCAGAACAAATGGCTTTCGACCATCGGGCAGCAAACAACGCATGCCTTCATTCATGAAACTCGAGGGGATTTCCGCGCGGGTCACATAGCCACAATACACACTCTTTGCCTGCAGGGCCTGGGGAAAAGCATATTCGCTTAGCGAATCGTACACATCGGCAGTCCCGTAAATCAAGATTTTGTCGTAATTGGATTCGGCAATTTCAAATGCCTGCTCATTTGTCCAGACCTGACGGATGGCATCCGGAGCTCCCAGAATATCTCTAAGGCCCAGGACCAGGCGGGTATCCGGGCAGTATTTTTTCAGCATGCGAATAGGATCTACCAGCTCGCCCAACGCTCCCTGGGGCATATGGTCCACCAGAAAAATATGGGGCCGGTAATTCAACACGATTTCCTGAATGAGTTCCGAGCGCACACTCAACAGGCTGGCACAGTCCATTTCCAGACAGTTGGACTGCCACACCCCGTAATCCACCTTGACCATGGTTGGAATTTTGATAAAGTCGCACTGCGGGGGTAATTCAAAGAACGGGGCAACCGGCGAGTCAACAATGATGAGCACGGTGGCCGAGGGGTAAATCTTTTTTAGCTGATGGATGATATTGACATTACGCCGCAGATGGCCCAGTCCGTAGCCATCCTGAGAATAGATGAGAATTTTGAGCTGTCCTCTCACCCGCATGGTTTCTGGCAATGCGTTAATCGCTATTTCCCCATTTCCGCCATGGCGGTCGGCGACGAATGGCCTGCCGAGGCCCCATTGCTGCCTTTGCCACCCGCGGACTGCGTGCGGCCGGACTTCAGCCGGGCCAGGATATTTTCCAGTGCATTTTGCTGAAATAAAACCCGTCCCGGACTCTGTGCCCCCGGGCTGGTCCTTAAAATCTGATGAATGTGTTTCTGCAAGGCCTCCGGTGTAAGTCGATCCGGCGATAAGAGATGAGCAAAGCCCCGTTCATTTAGCAGACGAGATCGGAACAAATGTTCGTTGTAATTTCCGGAATCGGGAACAAACAGGGCATTTTTCTGATAGGAGAGGACTTCACACATCAGGTTAAAGCCCCCCGTCGTAATCACCAGTTCGGCTTGCTTGACGTACTGGAGCAGATGTTTGCTGAAGCGATGGAATTCTACGTCAGGCAGTTTTTCGCACCGCTGCTTGATGTCGCTTTTCTGAGTGCTGTCCATCATCGGCCCGGAAACCACAACACTGGCAAAGGGCCAGTCCTGCCCAGATCGTTCCAGCATCTTCAGGTAATTGTCCAGCAACTGATAGCCTCGGACCCCGCTTCCAGCAGCAACCAGAACGAAAGGCTTTCCCGAACTCAACACGCCTTCCGTCCCGAGCGCTGCACTCCCCGCATCCGGGGCTTGCAGGTAGCCCAGGTAGCGAACTTTTCTGGCCAGTTCTTCCGGATAGCGATAGGCCATCTCCTGATTAAAAATTTCTCGAACCCCAAAAATCCAGATTTCATGAGCCACCCGATTCAACACTTTGTACACATCCAGCCGGCGCATTTCCTGGCACACCAGCTCCGGATCGCCCAACACATCGGGCAATGCCCAGGCGACCCGAGTCTCCGGCAGGCGCTTGCGAACAAAACTGAAGGTTCGTTTCACCTCATCGGGCAGAAACAGGGGATCACGGTCGATAATGATCCAGTTGGGTTTAAAGGTCTTGACGGCAGTGCGGGTAATCTTCCGCCGGATTTTTAAGACGCTGCTGGACCCAAGGGTAAGATTCTGCGTTAACGCCCGGCCATTCTCCAGGACAACCTCCGGCAGATGCACGAAATCTACCCGCTCGGGAATCTTCAATCGCCCCACCAGCGAAAGATCGGTGAGCAGCAAAATGGAGGCTTCGGGAATCTGCTTGACCAGATAGGCGGCAATCTTCAGCGTCCGGGTGGTTCTGCCCAACCCCCGCCCATCTTGAGAATACATGACAATATTAAAATTTGAGCTGCTCATTCACCTACCGTTTGCATTAAATAATTGGCACACCTCCGGTTGGTCGCTTACATCACGACCCACGACCCCAATTGATTTTCTGTCCATTGAACCTACCCAACTTCCCTTTTGGTGAGTGTGCGCCGGGTTAAAAATCAGAAGATTACATTTTTAAACGGACCCCGGCATAAGGCCAACTGCTATCGAGAACAGCGCTTGGAGAGGTGCAAAATTGAAAAAGAATTATCAAAAAATAGACATTCTTTTCTAATAAATTGCGCTGAAATTGCTAACTTTTAAGAAAAATTTCGCCCCAATCTTGCTACAATAAGGATTAAGTTGTGTGACGAAAATCAATTTCGGGCAGTGCGCTTTTATTTGCTCAAGAGAGGATCCGTTGGGGGAAAAATCCTGAAAAGTTCTCAGAGGGGCAGGAGGTGCGGGCCGCCGCCGGGTAAATCCACTGGCCGGGGCCACGACAAGGTTTTTATGTTGCTACTTCCTTTAAATGAGCCCCAGGCTACTGTCGGGTACCCATCCCTCCTTGCCATCCAGCAGGCGAATCCGGCTCCAGTGGCCGCGCGTTTCCTGCACGCGGACCTCACTGCCTTCGTGCAGCACAAACAGATCGGTGCTTTGCTCGTCCGGGGCGCTGTGAACGGTGACCGATTCGACCAGGATGACCCCTTCCCGCTGGGCAGCCTGAGCGTTCCATGAGGCCCAGAAGAGCAGGGCAATCAACACAACGAGAATGCCCCCTGCCGTACCCAGCCAGCCCAGCAGGCGCCGCCACCGCCAGCGGTGGACCAGCAGCCGTATCGCCAGGAGAACCATCGTCCCGGCAAATCCCAGAGCAAGCCACCAGGCCAGTTGATTCAGCGAAAACCGATGAACCAGCCGGTTCCACCAGGCCAGCAAAACAAACTGCTCGGGCAGCTCGATCCGATCGATCACCTTCAGGCGGGCCAGCTCCAGATTGAAGGCGATGTCCCTGTCCGAGGGATTCAGCCGCTGGGCTTTCCGGTAGTACAGGATAGCCTGGCCCAACTGATTGAGCTTGTAGTAACAGTTGCCCAGATTGTAGTAGATTGCCGGGCTTTCCAGGCCGGCGGCCAGGATTTGCTGGTAAAATTGTGCCGCCTGCTCGTACCGGCCGGCCCGATACGCTTCGTTTCCTTGCCGGAACAGGGTCTGTGGGTCAGCCTTTGTCTGGGCAAGCACCGGGGCAAAGAAAACGCTTGTCCCGACAATCAGCCAGACAGCCAGAATCATCCTGCCGCTGTAGGTTTCCCTCCACCTCATGACAGATGTTTCTCCAGGTTTTCCATCAACCGTTCTACTTTTTCCAGAAGGGCTTCGGCTTCGGTTGAAGAGGAGGCACTCATGCCGGCGAACCGGCGCATATCCGCTTCGCCCAAACAGGCCAGGCAGTCTTGAATGAGCGGCTCAGGCACCTGCCGGCTTTTCAGCAGCTGTTCAATGTCCGCCTGAGTAAGGCCGGCGGCCGATCGGTTGGTTTTATCGGCGATAAAGCCGATCAGGGCCCGGGATATTTCCGCATAGAAGGCTTCGTACTGTTTTTGTTTTAACAGCTGGCGGGCCGCTTTGAGATGCTTCCGGGCCAACCGACTGGCCCGTCGCTTGCGGGCGAAAACCACATCGGACTGCAATCTGCGTTGATGGGCCTGATAGCCATACGCCCCGGCCAGCAGCAGCGAGGGCAAAAAGAAGGCTGCCCAGAACCACATGCTCCGGTAAACCCGATAGCCGATGGGACGAAGCGAAAGCCTCTCTTTAATGAAGCGAATGTCCTTGCCCAGCAGGGCCACCTCTTCCTTGGAAACCAGGGTTCCGGTCAGTCCGGTTGCCACCTCCTTGCCGCGCGTAACGTGCACAGTGTAGGCCGGCACCACCAGTTGCTGGTACTGCGCCGTCAATGGATTAAAAAAGCTCAATCGCAGCTCGGGAATCTGAAAGTCTCCCGGCGTGCGGGGGATGAGCACATATTCCAGTTCCTTGCTGGAGGCAATGTAGCGCCCTTGCCGATTGACTTTTTCCTGCACCTTGGGATCGAACACTTCGAAGCTGAGCGGAAATTCGATGGGCAGCGCATTGAGGGTTTTCAACAGCCCCTGCCCCTGAATTTTCACCCGGTAGGAGATGGCCTCGTTGGCCGGCACCTCCTTTTTGTCCAGGCTGGAGGTGATCCGAAAGTCGCCCACCAGGCCGGAAAAATCGGCCGGCTTGCCTGCCTCCGGCAGCGGCTTCACCTGAATGGTCACCGGGTTGGAGACGATGCGCCGGCGGATCACCTTGCCGAAGGGATTGTCGAAAAAATTGTCGAACAGATCGAATGGATCGCGGCTGGCCTGAGGCACCACCGCATCTACGGTGATGGTCACCGGCGGAATGGTCAGCTTGCCCGTTTTGTTGGGGAAAAGGGCCAGGCGTTTGATTTCGGCCACATTGTACTGCACGCCATCCACGATCTCCCGGGTGATGGTGGCCTCGCCGGAGAGGGGATATTCTTCCACCCAGAAGCTCACCGTCTCGGGATGATCGACAAAATCGAAATCCCGGATTCGGGCCCGAAAGTAAATTTTGTAGCTCAGGGTCACCTGCTGGCCCAGATAAACGCTCCGGGCCGAGGGAATGGCTTTCAATTGAATGGCGCGGGAGAGATTCGGCTGGCTACCCTGCCTGCCCTGCTGCTGGGTGGATCTGCCCGGGCTTCGTGCCGCCGGCGACGAGCGCCGGGGCCGAGATGGCCCCTGAATCACCTTTACCCGAACCGGTTCGCTCTGTAACGT
>RFHE01000212.1 GCA_003696445.1 Calditrichota bacterium
CCTTTGGCTCCTCGCCCCGGCGAGGACCGAGAAAAGAATACTTTCTGCTCCGCTTGGGGGATTTACCGAAAACCGATCCCTTTGCCGACGATCTGCCCACCTGGCAGGATTTTCCCGCAGGCGCCGCCGTGCAGGCGTCCGTGGATTCGCTCCTGGCCCATTTCGATCCAGAAAATCCGAGCGCTTCTGTGCCTGGCCTGGTGGCGCTTTACCGGCAGCTGGCGCCGTTGGCTACCAGGCCCCGCGTGGCCGAAAAGATGGCTCTGGTTCGGGAGCTGATCCGAAACTGTGCTGGCCTGTGGCTGGAGGCGCTGGCACCGCACGACCAGGTCGCTCCCGGGGACTCGCTGACCCTTCGCCTGCGAGCGCTGAATCGCTCCACCGTGCCGCTCCGGCTGGTCTGGATTGCCCTACCTGCCCTGGGCTGGCGGCAAGACGTCTCGGCCACCCTCGGCTACCAATCGCCGGTGGCGGTGGACACGGTGCTCCCCGTGCCGGCCAGCCTGCCCTACTCGCTTCCCTACTGGCTGGAAAAACTGCCCCGCGGGGATCTGTACACGATCTCATCGCCGGAGGCCCTGTTTCAGCCGGAAAATCCCCCGCCGCTGGAGGCGCTGTTCACCATTCAGGTGGAGGGGACCACCCTGGATTTTGCCGTACCGGTGCTCTACCGCTGGACCGATCCCGTGCTGGGGGAACGGTTCCGCACCACCCAGATTGCTCCTGAGGTGGTGTGGGATGTGGACACCGACGTGCTGTTGTTTCCCACCCGGGAGCCCCGGCAGGTGGAATTGCGCCTGAGGAGTACTCGCGGAGATCTGGCCGGTACCGCCGCCCTGCGCGTCCCCTCCGGCTGGCGGGTGGAACCGCCGACCATCCCTGTCCACTTTTCCCGGCCGAACCAGCAGCAGACCCTGCGCTTTGTGATCCACCCGCCGGAAAACAGCACGGTGGAGGACGCCCTACCAGTGGCCAATGTGAACGGCAAAAAGCTGAGTTTTCGCAGTTTCGATCTGGCTTACCAGCACATTCGCCCCCAGCGTATTTACCTGAGCCTGCCGATCCGGCTGGCGAGGCTGGAACTGGCTGCGCCGGTTCGGCGCGTTGGTTACATCATGGGCTCGGGAGACCGAATTCCTGAGTTTTTGCGCCAGCTGGGGATTACCGTGGAATTACTGGACGACGAAACCCTGCTCCACGGGGATTTGAACCGCTATCCGGCGATTGTGGCCGGCATCCGGGCTTACAACACGCGTCCCGTCCTTCAGGCCGCTTACCCTAGACTGATGGCTTATGTGCGTGCCGGCGGCACCTATCTGGTTCAGTACAACACGGCTCACCGGCTGGTAACCGATTCCATCGGGCCCTATCCGCTGCACCTCTCCCGGCAGCGGATCACCGACGAGCAGGCGGTGGCGACCTTTCTGGACAGCAGCCATCCGGCCCTTGTGAAGCCCAATCCGATTGACGCGGCGGACTTTGAAGGCTGGGTACAGGAACGGGGGCTGTATTTTCCCGATCGCTGGGACGCGCATTACCGGCCGTTGTTGCGCTTTGCCGATCCGGGCGAGGCCCCGCTGGACGGCAGTCTCCTGGTGGCCCGCTACGGCAAGGGCTGGTTTGTTTACACCGGCCTCGCCTTCTTTCGACAATTGCCTGCCGGTGTGCCGGGCGCTTACCGCCTGTTCATGAACCTGATTTCTCTTTCCACCACAGCCGGTACACACGAAACCCGTTAAGCCTGAGGGCAGCCTGTGCCAACAGAAAAGACAAAAGACGTTTCTCCAATGCAACCAACGCTGCACGGCGGCGGTGCTCCTGGTTCCGACGCAGTCGAGGAACCCGCTCCCCTCTTCGGTCGGTGGTGGATCTGGTACCTGATCGTCCTGCTGGCCCTGGGGGGCATGATTGCCTTTTTGTACTGGATCACCCAAACCTTTAGCTGATGTCCTGATTCTGGAGGACCTTTACCATGGATGCCCTGCAACCGGTTCGCAAACATCTGGAATATCTGTTGAAAGGCGGTGGTGCCCATGTGCACTTCCCGGATGTTCTGGATAGCTTTCCAGTGGCACTGTGCGGCCGCCAGGTGGAAGGGGTTCCCTACACCGCGTGGCAATTGCTGGAGCACATGCGCATTGCCCAGTGGGACATTCTGGAATTTTCTCGCAATCCAGCGCACGTTTCCCCGCCCTGGCCGGAGGGCTACTGGCCGGATGCGCCGGCGCCCTCCGAACCCGAGGCCTGGCAGCAGAGCCTTCAACAATTTTACCGGGATCTGGAGCAGATGATTGCCCTGGTCCTGGATCCGGAGGTGGACTTGCTGGCTCCCATTCCCCACGGCCAGGGGCAGACCATTCTGCGGGAAGCACTGCTGGTGGCGGACCACAACGCTTACCATCTGGGGCAGCTGGTGCTGCTGCGGCGGCTGCTGGGCACCTGGCCCGGATCCAGCTTCGCAATTTAGCGTGGTTCTTACCGGAAAGGGACACGATGAGCCTTTACCATGGCCCTTATTGACTGGATTGTTTTGATCGGCGCTCTGTTGTGGACGGTTCTCTACGGCCTGCAGAAAAGCCGGGGC
>RFHE01000213.1 GCA_003696445.1 Calditrichota bacterium
AAAGGGGTCCTTCAGGTCCCGCAGGTGGCCCAGCACGCAGATGCGGAATTCATTTTCCGGTGGGCGGTGCGGCGGCAGCGGTGGCCCGACGGACTGGTAGATGACCCGCGTCCGGGGATGAAGCTCGGCCGGCAATTCTTGCAGGGCCAGGGGTTGGAGTACCACCAGCCGGTCCGCCTGCCGTGCAGTGGCCATGCCACGCGCACTTTCCCGCAGCGGATGGTACACATCGGTGCCGGTGAGGGCCAGGACTACGGGGACTTCCGGCCAGCGCCGCCGAACCTGCTCCACGGCTTCGGCACTCTTAATGGCGTGTAGTGCCACCAGCACCGCCGGCGGATTTTCCGGAGGCCGGGTTCGCATTTCCACCGCAAAGCCCAGAGCCCTGAAAATGCTTTCCCAGCGGCAGGCCGTAACCCGGTTGCCGGTCTGCGAGCCCGGGGGCGCCGGCGTCACGATGCAGAGGGTCATTGGTCCAGAGCGCATGTTCGGAATCCGGCAAAGACGTCTCGCCGCTCCGGCGTAAAGTAGTTGCGCAGACTGTTGCGCAACATTCGGCTGCGCGTGGCCCAGCTGCCGCCCCGCAACACCCGGCGGGTGTAAAACCAGGGCTCGGAATACTCCTTGTAGGGATCGGGGGTAAAGCCGGGGTAGGGACCAAACACGCTGTCGGTCCATTCCCACACGTTGCCCAGCAGCTGGCGCAGGCCGGTTCGGCTGTCCCCCCGGGCCAGGGCAGTGACTGGAATGGTATTCAGCCAGAGCCAGTCTGTGTTAAGTTGCCCGGCTGCCGGGGGCTGGTTGCCCCAGGGGTAGAGGGCTTTTGCTTCGCTGCTACTGGCCGGGTCGGTTCCCGGCTGGAGGCAGGCGGCCAGCTCCCATTCCGCTTCGCTGGGCAGCCGGCGTCCTGCCCACCGGCAGTAGGCGCTGGCCTCGTACCAGTTCACATGGATGACCGGGTGCTCGGCTTCCAGAGGTATCCAGCGGTCGAAGTGGCGGCGCAGCCAGCGACCGTTGGCTTCTTTTTTCCAGTAAACCGGATGCTCCGCCTCGGCCTGTCGGCGCCACCCCCAGCCCTCTTCCGTCCAGAAGTCAGGGTTGTGGTAACCGCCCGCCTCCACAAATTCAAGAAATTGACCCTGGGTCACCGCATACCGGTCGATGCGAAACGGCTTGATTTCTACTGGATGGGCCCATTTTTCGTTGTCGAAGACGAAAGGCTCCCTGCCGGTGGCCCCCAGAAAGAACCGCCCGCCTTCAATGGTTACTTCGTCGCTGTGCGAGGGCGTACCTTCTCCGGCTGGATGGCTCGCCTGCGGGCGCGTGATGGGCGGCGTGGGATACTGGAGCGTTTGCCGCCCGTAGGTGAAGGCCTCGGTGTGCATGTCCTCGTGGTAAATGCCGTACAATACGAAATAGGCCAGTTGCTCGGGTAAATCTTCTGTGCCGGAAAGCAGGCTCAGGATTTCCTCCTGCACCGCCGCCATGTAAGCCAGCGTATCCCGGCGGGAGGGCAGGGGCAGATCCCAGCGCACATCGTGGGGAATGGCGATGGAATCGTAGAGGGCATCGGCATCGCTGCGAATGGGGCGGCGTTTGTACAGGTGGCGCAGCACCCATTTTTCCTGAAACCAGGCCACATGCCCGATCTCCCACAGGAGGGGGTTGACAATCTCCAGCCGCGGCCCCATCAGCTGTTGGTCGTCCAGATCCGAGATCAGTTCCAGGGTGCGCTGGCGGGCGTCCTGAAGCCAGTCCCGGAGCAATGCCGGATCGCGTAACGTGGTGTGAACGTCTTCCATCGGATTGCCTCCCGGTTAAGCAGCTCTGAGCGCAGTTTAAAGCCCCCGCTTCGAAAAATCAAACCGGGGACGGAAAAAGCACCGGGCGGAATAGGGCGCAGGAGCATTTGCCCTGGCGCTTGGGTTGCTTTATTCAACCTCTCCATCCGGGCCACAGTAGCAGCTATCGCTCTGGAATTTGTCCCACTCCGCCTTGAAGGCGGCCACCTTTTCCAGATAGGCCAGTATGTTGGCTTCTCCCCACACCACCGTCTCATCGTCCACCAGCACGGGGAGCCGGGCTTCGGCCGGCAAAGAGAGGTTCAATTCGGCGGGGTCCTCAACGGCCTGCCAGCGATGCGCCAGCACCATTTCGTTCAGTTTTTCCCGGATGGATTCTCCGGCACCGGCTTTTGAATCCACAAAAACCGTAATCATTTACTCCCCTCCACCAGGAAGTTAGGCGGCGCAAGCCATCAGGGGATTAAACCCGCAGCTCGGCCACAGGGTTCTGCTTCCACCCGTCCCTGCCGAATGCACTTACCCCGTCTCATCGAGCCAGTCCCGGGGCTGGTAGTAGCGGGTCATTTCCGCATAAGGCGAGCCCGGCGGGGCCTGCCAGTTGTAGGGAAATTTTACTTCCAGGGGCAGGGAAATAAAAATTGATTCCACGCGCCCGCCGGATTGAAGCCCGAAGGCGGTGCCCCGGTCGTAGAGAAGGTTGAACTCCACGTAGCGGCCTCGCCGAATCAGCTGAAATTCCCGGTCCTGGTCCGTGAACGGCTCATCCTTGCGGCGCAGCACGATTGGCAGGTAAGCGGGCAAGAAGGCTTCGCCGATGCGTCGATTCAATTCAAAATGGCTGGGATTAGCGCCGTCCAGATGGTCGTAGAATACCCCACCTACCCCGCGCATTTCGCCACGGTGTGGCAGGTAGAAGTAACGGTCGCATTGGGCCTTGAACTTCTGGTAACTGCCCGGCAACGCCGCCTCGCAGGCCTGATGAAGCACCCGATGAAAGTGGACGAAGTCCTCGGGGTGGGGGTAATAGGGGGTCAGATCCATCCCACCGGCATACCAGCTCTGGCCGTTCTCCAGCTGAAAATAGCGAATGTTCAGGTGAATGGTAGGGATGCGGGGAGAACGGGGGTGGATGACGATGGAGAGCCCGCAGGCGGCAAAGGCTCCCGGGGTGGTGCCCAGCTGTTCAGCCAGCCCCGGCGGCAATTCCCCGTAAACGCTGGAGGTGTTCACGCCCCCTTTTTCGAACACCTTGCCCTGCTGAATGACTCGTGTCAGCCCGCCTCCGCCCGTTTCCCGCCGCCAGGGATGGGCCACAAATTCGGCGCCCCCATCCACTTCGGCCAGCTCGGCGCAAATGGTGCTCTGGAGGCGCAGAATCAAGGCCTCCATCGCTTCGAAGCTCGGGCTGATCAGTTTGCTCATGTTGCCGCCTGTCCTGGAAATTCCGCCAGCGATTTTATTTGGCCAGGCTGTAATGTATTTTACCGGCTGAGACTGACAATTAATTTAGAAGAAACCCCCGAGTTGACCAAGGAGAAATGCATGGCCAAAAAATCTGAAATTAAATTTGTCGTCAGCCTGGATGAGGAGAAAAATCCCGTGGGGCTGGAATGGACCGCCAGCGATGCCCCTTTCGAGGGCCTGCGCCAGTGCGATGCCCTGCTGCTCTCTTTCTGGGATCCGGAAGAGCGAACCACCATGGGCATCGATCTGTGGACACCCAAGATGCTGGTTCACCACATGAATGTGCACTATTTTCAAACGCTGATGAAGTTGGCGGACACCTACGGGACGGCCACTCAGAACCAGGAGATGGCCGAATTCATCCGGCAATTTGCGCACGAATTTGCCCGCCGGGCCAAACTGCCCGGTCTGGAGGCCACCGGCGCCGAAGGAGAGACGCCCTCCTGAGAGCCGACGCAACCCAGGGTTACAATCAGGCACGGTAGGATCAGGGAGACATGGAGCGCCTGAATGAAAGCAGCCTGCCGGACAATCCGTTGGAATTATTCGGCCAATGGCTGGAGGCGGCACAGGCCTCGGGAGTGGATCTTCCCGAAGCCATGGTCCTGGCCACAGCCGATGAACAGGGCCGCCCCTCGGCACGGATGGTGTTGCTGAAGGGGTTTTCCGAGCAGGGGCTGTTGTTTTTTACCAATTATCAGAGCCGGAAGGCCCGAGAACTGGCGGCCAATCCCCGCGCGGCCCTGCTGTTTTACTGGCGGGTGCTGCATCGCCAGATTCGTATCGAAGGCCGGGTGGAAAAAGCCTCCCGGGAAACTGCCGAGCAGTATTTTCGGCAGCGGCCGCTGCGCAGCCGGGTGTCCGCCTGGATTTCGCCGCAGAGCCGGCCCGTCCCGGACCGGAAGATGCTGGAAGGGGCTTTTCAGCAATTTCTGGAGAAAACGCCCGGCAAGGCGGCCCACTGCCCGCCGTACTGGGGCGGCTACTGGCTGAAACCCGAATACTGGGAATTCTGGCTGGGGCACGAGGATCGCCTGCACGA